>CAJJNP010000001.1 GCA_905193145.1 uncultured Odoribacter sp.
TTATCCAGACTTCCATCATCAACCACGATTATCTCAAAATCATAAAACGTCTGATTACACACACTGTCCAACGTTGCCGCAAGTCTCTTTCCGCCGTTGTATACTGGAATAATCACTGAAAAATAAGGTTGCATATCACTGCTTATTTTTAAACATTTCTGTAATAGACTGACAAGCTCTGCCCTTATATTCTCCCCAAAATCGTTCACGCATCAATCCGTAACGACTTCTATCATACTCATCGCGTTCTATTATTGCGGCAAGCTCTGCAAATGTACAAGCCACTTCTCCAACAACATTTTCCATAAACGGATAATTAAAATCTCGATCCTTAACATACTCTTTATAGTCATAAAGATAAAGAATCACCCCCTTATTGTCAAGCAACAAATAATCATACAATATAGAAGAATAATCAGTAATCAATACATCTGTATAGGCCAGCAAAGGATATATATCAACTCCTCCTTCCAATAAAAGGATATTTGAATAATGTGACATCACCTCCCGATTTTCTACAATCGTGTTTGCATGCGGCTTCAACACCAATAATCCGTCCTTTTGTAACATCAGCTTGTTCAACGCTTCCAGATTTAAATGTTCGGCGAACAACTTGCGCTGAGACTCTCTCCAAGTTGGCATATACAAAAATACCCGTTTATAACTTTGCAGCCGGCCTATCAACCCCTTCGTCTTATCAGATTCAAAACGATTCAAGTATGCCTGACGTTCCCCTTCTGATGCCAACAATATATCATTTCTGGGATAACCGATATTCAGGCAATGCTGTTCGTCAATTCGGAATGCTTGGGCAAATTTTACAGACTGAAAAGGCGTCGACGAAAGGAAATAATCCGGACGATGATACACCTGTGGATAATAAAAACGCTCTTTCAAAGTCTTACGTACATAACGATTATATAACGGTCCCCGATCTATACAAAATTCTATTTTTTTCAATCCCACTCCATGCCATAAATTGACCTGTACAGCCCGTCCTGATGTAAAATAACAAATATCCGAACTATAGGCATTGAAAAAATAATAACCTCCCCGCAACGCATAATAAAGCCCCTGTATAGAAAAAATAGAATAAGCCTTCAACCCCAAATCCCTCACCTGCTTTACCGTAGATGTTTTATACGAAATCCAAACAGGCTTGATTATTTTACTGTTTTCTGCCACATGAATAAAAAGATACTTTGCATTATCTGCAAAGGTTCCACGGAAGCTACCAAACACCCATATTTTCTTACTTCGAGGCATTAGCAAAGAAAACGCCCACACTATATAACCGATAAAATATGCAATGAATTTCATATCACAAATTAATTCCGCACAAATATAAAAATAATAAATCTTACTACCTTTGCCATCAAACATTATTGGCATAATAAAAAAACAGAATAACATGGGACTCAAGCGTAAGTTATGGCTCATATATGTAAACACTTGTATCCGTTGCATGAGAAGAAGGCGCCTGGAACAAACAGACCATCTCAATTGCGACACAACTCCCCAGAAAACAGGACACATTGATCTGGTTACTGTAGCTTTCAATAATGAACATTTAATCAAACAACAACTGCTTTTATTAAAGAAATTTATTCAAGACAAACCAGTCCATTTTACAATAGCAGACAATTCCAACATCCCCGGCAAACGCAAGATTATAAAAAACATATGTCGTGAACTAGGTGCAGGATATATCTCCATGCCACAAAACATGCTCCAACATTATCCCGGTGGAAGTTATGCACATGGCAGTTCTCTAAACTGGATTTATACCAACTATATCAAGCTTAGACGCCCCACATTTTTTGGCTTTCTTGATCACGACTTATTTCCCATAAAAACAATATCTATATCCCAATTAATTGGCGGACAAGATTTTTATGGGGCCATCAACCAACGCCCTAAAGGCTGGTATCTGTGGGCCGGACTGTCTATTTTTCGCTTTAAAGCTGTCGAAAACCTTCCTTTAAATTTCATTCCTTACATTGAACAAGGAGAATATTTAGATACAGGAGGCGCAAATTATCCTATTCTTTACAAAAAATACGATATAGACAAACTGCATCATATCGAGCGGAAAAATATTCCCTTAGGAGAAGGCACCGACTATCATTCAGACTACATCCAATATCTGGATTCAGAATGGCTGCATATTATCAACGGCTCCAACTGGAAAGGTTGTGACCCCAACTCTTTAAGCCGCAAAGAAAACTTCATCAACGACCTATTAAAAGATTGATTCACTATTTCTATAATCTATCAAATCCATATCATGAATATTCTATTTGTCAACAACAGCGAGGTTAATCCTTTGAACTCAGGGATACAACGAATTACCTATGTGCTCGCACAAGCATTTACTACACGTGGATTTTTATGTTATGGAGCAAACTTTGAAAAAAACACTCCTGCTTCAAAAGGACTATTTGTTGATATCCTTAAATTAGACTATTCAACAGAATCTTCCCAAAAACTGTGCGCATTTATTCAAAAACATCAAATTAACCGCATCATTGTACAAGAATGTATGCCACTAATCAAACTTAAGGTTGTCAAACAAGCCATTTCAAATATATCTGATTGCAAACTATACTATTGTAACCATAGCGCTCCAGGTAAAGAATTTGTACGTCCTTCCATCTCCTCTGAGTTCTACCGATTATTACATCGGCCCGGAAAGATAAACTCTCTATTCAAAACAGCCGTAGCTCTCTTGCCTCCCGCCTGCTATAAAGCCCTTGTACGTTCCAAAGTACGGAAAAATTACACCTATATCTATCAGCATTCTGATAAAATCATACTGCTATCACCAAGGTATATTCCTATTTTTCAACAACTGGCAAATATCTCAAATATTGATTTATCCCATTTTGCAGGAATCGGCAACAGTCTTTCATTCAATGAAAATCTGCCTACAGAAGAAATTACACAAAAAGCCAAGGAGGTCATACTTGTAGGCCGTCTGTCAGAACGAGCCAAAAGATTCTCGACTGCTCTTCGGATATGGCAACACATTGAAAACTCACAGCAATTTCCTGATTGGCGATTGAAAATCATCGGCACCGGACCGGATGAAATGTATTATCATCATCTGGCACACAAACTCAAGCTGAAACAAGTAGATTTTGAAGGTCAACAAGACCCTCGTCCCTATTACAAAAGAGCAGCCATTTGCATGCTGACCTCTGCCTATGAAGGCTTTGGCATGGTGCTTACCGAAGCACAACAAATGGGAGTTGTCCCCATCGTTTTTGACACGTATGCTGCCGCACATGACATCATAACTCATAGTCACAACGGCATTATTATACCAGCCGGCAACAACATAGCATTTACAGAACAACTATCTGCTTTAATGAAGGATACGAAAACACGTGAAAAAATAGCTATAAATGCCTTGGCAGACTGCTCAAAATTCTCTATCGAGAATATCATCCGTCAATGGTTGTCTTGCTTACAATAATTCTTATGGATTATTTTGCTTATCAACCCATTGACACTTTCAGACGTGTGCCAAAAATAAGTTGCCACTATCCAAGAACCGCCAATCAACGCAGTTCTGTATATCCCATCAACAAAGGGATTGTCACACCAACGCGGCAATAACTCATTCACCCCAAATAACGTCCCCACAAGCAACACCTGCTTCAAAATACCGATACTATACGGATTCCCTTTCACTTTACGCAGCACAATCCACTGCTGAAAAGTATAACTCACCACACAAGTCAAAAAAGTAGCCAAGGCTGCTCCTGAAATACCCCACCGCGGAATAAACACACTATTGGTAAAAATGCTCAAACCTGTCAGAAAAAAAGTAATGTACAAACCCCAATAATAATACTTTGAAAAAGATATCAAGGTTCCACCAAACTCCAATGTAGTTGCTAAAATCCTGGCCATTGCAATAAAAAATACCACCCATTTGCCCGTCTCATAAACCTCCCCATTAGGCAGAATATCGAAAATATTATCAATATTTATCCAAATCAACAAAAACAGCGTGCTGCTCGCCATCAATTGGTGCAATGCCACCTGTCGATACAATTGATTGGCTCTCTCCAAATCTCCATCCTTTAATGCGTTTGCGGCCAATGGCTTTGATATAGCCGAAATAGAACGGCTCGGCACCTCTATCACAGATCCCATATACATAGCTATCGTATATATCCCTGCATATCCCAATCCCATATTCGAACTTACCATAAAAATATCAAGCTGAGGCATTATATTCCCACCGATAGCTCCAATAATCAATACCAAGGTATAACGCATGATATCCCGTCGCAAATTTTTATCAATATACGAATTATCATGCCTAAAAGACAAAGGTGTAATTGTAGAAACATAATACATATTAGCCAACATGGCACCACCATACACCAATACAAAACCAGTTACCAAGCCTGTCAAATTCAACCACCCCCAGGCATAACAAAAATAAATGACCAGCAACATCACCCGAATCCCGATTTCCTTGATAAACTTGGGCACGACAATCTTCATCAAAATATTGGCATAAGTCTCAATAACAGCACCAAAAGTCAAGAAGATAATGAGTGGTAGCAACCAATAAAAATAATCAACCAACAAAGCCGACTTCTCGATAAAAAAATCAATTATCCAATTTTTCAGCAACAAGAAAACACCGATAAAAAGTACCGAACCAATCGTTGGCATCAACATCAGATAAAAGAGAAAACCATTGTGTCCGTTTTGCTGATTACGGAAATAAGGAAAGAAACGCATGGCTGAAGCAGAGGTACCCAATTGTGCAAAGCCGGCAACCAACGCCGCCACCTCATACATCACCTTTGTCAAACCGATAACTTCGGGTTGCAGGAACTTCGTCAGAATAAAAAAGGTAGTCAGAAAACCTATAAAGGCTCCGATATAATTAAAGACTGTCGCTTTTATACTCTGACGAATAATAACCCCCATCCCAAAACATTAAAACACATATCCGAATCCAAAATTCAGATACACATTATACATTTTAAACGTAATACTTTTAAAATCATCCGGGAAAATAGCATTCAACCCCCAAGTCAAATCAGCATATACGCTCAAGTGCTTATAAGCCCGCCATTCTCCTCCTAAATCCAGTCCCCACTGGAATTTACGCAAATCGGATGAAAAATCATAAGTTGCATCATCAACATGCACTTTAGGACCTATCGGACTTCCATCCCGCAAATAACCGTCATACGCCGTTCCTGAAAAATCACCGTTCGTCAGAATTGAAATATAGGGACCAAATTTTACATCCCAACGAGGCGAAGCCTTGAAAATTGCCTGAAGCGGAATCGTCACATACGAATTCTTAACATTCGTCTTTACATATCCGGTCCAATTGCCTTCCATATGTCCGGTAATCTCTCCGCTCGTAGCATCCATCACCATAAAATAATTTTTTACACGGGCATCCGTTTTCATACCCTTATTTTCCAGACGGACACCAACCAAAGCCCCCCATCTTTTATTACCATCTAACCACTTTATTACATTACCTTCTATAGCAATTTGCGTTCCCGGACGGAAACCTTCAATTTTTCGAATTTCGACAGGCAAAGGCAACGGAGATGTACCGCCAAAATTAAAACCTGCCTTGATACGATATTCAAGACCCCTAAATGCCGACCAAAGCAAACCTTTTGATTTCACCTCATCAGCCTGTAAATTCAGACCAACTAAAACAAACAATATGATTGCTACAATACTTTTCATAACCATAACTTCTATTATTCACAAATCACCTGAACTTCATCTACATACAAGACACTTCCGACAGCTCCGATAAAAGTCGCCCCTTTTATACTTGAAGTAAATACTACAGCCAGATTATATTTATACTGTTTGGATTTATTCGCATCAAATTTCTTTTTATAGTCAAATTTCAAATCAAAATGGATATACTCCTTGGCAGACAAATCTGTTTCCGGACCATACACCACCGGATCCGTCAAACGAGCTAAAGCCACGATATTCTTACTGTTCAATACATTATCCCCATCCAACGTGCCTTGTTCAAGCCCTTCAGACTCATACAACACAGCATAAATATCACAAGCATCTTGCCCCTCAATAGGTATCGCCTTACCATCCTCACCCACATCTGTCAAGACCTCTCCCCGTTTTGCCTTATACCAACCGGTCATACGCTTAGGCTTCTTTCCAAATGGCAACCCAAAGCGTGTTGCCTTCATCGGTTCTTTCAAGGCATTTGCAACATCAAAATTACCGATAAACATATTTCCGGCAGCTATCGGCATATGCTTCATCTCCCCAAAACCGCCCGTACTTTTTGTTTCCAACTTAATACCTTTCCCTTCTTTGCCTTCCAAAACCGAAACAGTAGGAAAATCCTCCGGTTTTTTGCCTACACCGGTCAATGAATATCCGCCATTACCCGAGGCCCATATATCCTGTCTGAAATTGGCTCCTTGTCCATCTATTGTTTCATAAAAAACATAATATTTATTATCCCGATTCAATTCTGTCAATTCAAACGTATATTTCACCGGCAAATCAAACGTATCCACACTCACCTGATACGTTTTTTGCCATTCGCCGTCCTCCGAAGTCACAACAAAAGACTGTGGATGCGAATAATCTCTCACTTCTCTCGGATTCGGAGTAATGGTTGCGCCTTCAGTCAATGTCACATCCAAAGCCAGTTTTGTCAAATCAATAATCGGTGTTGCCTGTGCTATCACTCTTGTATTAGAGATAATTACATCCCCTTTAATATTAGGATCAGGTTGCTCATGCTCGTTCAAAATAACGCACGTTTCTATATCTGCCTCAGTATTTGCTGCTTCTTTTTGAATACACGAAAAACACAGCAATCCAAGCATTAAATACAATACTACTCTTTTCATATTCTATCATTAATTTATTGCATCATCTCCGGAGTTGTATCCACCCATTTATAAAGCTTGTCTCCCCTTCTCACCTTCTCAGAGGTTGCCATTGAAAACACATCACCTTTCTCCACCTGTTCCACTGGCTTCAAATCCAATCTCAATTCCGGCACGGTCATTTGCAAAGTGCCCGTTGTCGGTCCCTGAATTAAAATTTCTTCCCCCACTTTCAAATCAAATGATTCAATTTTAAACTCAGCAACTCCCAAATTGGAAAAATAATTTGTGACTTTTCCCAACAGAATCTTTTTCTTGGTAGCTTTCGATCCATACACTTCACTCCATTCCCCCAAACGCTGGCCTAAATAATAGCCATTCCAAAATCCTCTGTTAAATACAGTTGCCAACCGTTTTTTCCAACCGTCAATTTTTTCTGCCGAATAACTACCGTCCAAGTACGCCCGAATAGCCTCATCATAACATTCACAAACGGTTCTCACATATTCTGCCGATCGTGCACGTCCCTCTATCTTTAGCACCCTCACTCCGGCATCTGCCAATTTATTGACAAATCCCACCGTACACAAATCTTTCGGAGACATGATATATTCATTCTCAATATCCAACTCTATTTCATTTTCACGGTCCTTCACCGTATAGGCACGACGGCAAATCTGATTACATGCACCCCGATTGGCAGAAGCATTCCGTTCGTGCAAACTTAGATAACATTTACCGGAAACAGCCATACAGAGCGCACCATGAGCAAACATCTCGATACGGATCAACTCCCCCTTCGGCCCTCTCAAGTCCTGTTCAATAATCTGTCTATGAATCTCCATCACCTGATCCAACACCACTTCACGAGCCAACACTACAACATCTGCCCACTGAGCAAAAAACTTCAAGGCTTCAAAATTAGTAACATTACATTGTGTACTGATATGTACCTCCACACCAACAGAATGTGCATATAAAATAGCAGCCAAATCAGATGCAATAATTGCACTTACACCAGCTTCACCGGCACAATCTATCACTTTCCGCATCTTCTCCAGCTCATTGTTATAAATCACCGTATTCACCGTCAAATAAGTCTTCACCCCTTTTTCAGAACATATAGATACAATATTCTTCAGGTCATCCAAGGTAAAATTCGCCGACGAACGCGCACGCATATTCAGCCCTTCCACTCCAAAATATACAGAATCGGCTCCTCCTTGCAAAGCAGCATAAAGCGACTCGTACGAACCGACCGGAGCCATTATTTCAAAATCTTTTCTTGTCATATTCAACTATCCGCTTAGTATTTAAGAGGTACAAAGTTAGGTTTTATTCTTGAAATAATTGATATTATCCCTATATTTGCAACCATAAAGAATACACAAAAAAACGAACATATATGAACGAGGAAGTTAAAATGTACATGGATGAGGCAAAAGAACTCATGCAAAATGCACTTGCCCATCTTGATAACGAACTGGCTAAAATCCGGGCAGGCAAAGCCAACCCCAAAATCCTGAATGATGTCCTGGTAGACTACTACGGCTCACCTACCCCACTTTCCCAAGTTGCAAATATCACAGTACCAGATCCCCGCACCATCGCTGTACAGCCTTGGGAAAAGAGTATGTTGGCACCTATTCAAAAAGCTATTCTTGTAGCAAATCTCGGTTTTAATCCTGACAATAACGGCGAAATTGTACGAATCAATGTACCACCTTTGACAGAAGAACGTCGTAAAGAATTGGTAAAGCAATCCAAAGGTGTCGGAGAAACAGCAAAAGTAAGTATTCGCAATGCCCGTCGTGATGCCATTGATGCATTCAAAAAGATGGTGAAAGACGGACTTCCAGAAGATGCTGCTAAAGATGCAGAAGCTGAGGTCCAAAAAATGACTGATGCCTACAATAAGAAAGTAGATGAAATTCTAGTACAGAAAGAAAAGGATATCATGACTATCTAAACTCTTTCTTCCAATAAAAAGAACAGGATAATCCATGGATTACCCTGTTCTTCTCAACTTTAACCTACTATTTATATTCTACAACCGGTTTTATTTCCTCTCCGGCTGCATCTTTTACAGAGCAATATAAATTTGCCTCATTAAAACCTTTCGGAAGAATCACTTTTGTCAGTTTAGGATGCGTTCCCTGTAGCTGTACATCTGCCAGTTTTTTCGCATTGGACAAATCTATCACCTCCAAAGCCGAAGCCTCATACAGATAAAAATCTGTCAATTCCGTCAACATTTCCAAACCTGTCAACGTAAAATTCGGATTACCTCCACAATATAGTGTTTTCAATTTCAGATTGCTTGTCACATTCAGAGACGGTGTAGCTGTACCATTAATCGTCAGTGATGAAAGATTTACCAAATGACTGATATCTCCTATTTCAAAAGCCGACGAATTAGAAGCACTAAAGGAAGCCAATTGCTTGTTCCCCGACAAATCAATACTCTGAATTTTTACACACTCCTCAATATCCAATAAAAGCAATTTTGTATTGGCTTTTAAATCCAATGTTGTCAACGGATTTTGCCCTAATTTCAATTCTTCTAAATCAGAATTCTTTGACAAGTCAACCGTTGTCAAGGCATTGTGACGGGCATCCAGCACTCTCAGATATTTAAAATATTCAATACCTTGCAACGAAGCGATATCTTCCCACCATAAATCTAAATCTGCCACCTTTTCAGCCTCATCATCCGTTATCCGTCCGTTACCATTGGCATCATAATCCATAAGCAAGGCACCCAAGAAATTGGCATCCGGAATTTCCAATGGTGTTCCTTTATCTTCTGAAACCACCACTTCACAAGTCGCCTCCTTATCACCACAAGTCGCCTTTATAACAGCAGTTCCAGCTGTAAGAGCCTTTACTACACCTACTCCGTTTTCCTCTACAACTGTCGCTACTTTTTCATCTGATGTACTCCACACAACCGTTTGATCCGTTGCATTATAGGGTTCTATTGTTGGACGTAAAGTAAAAGTGCCACCTTCACCTATTTCTTTATACGTATCGTAAAAACGGATGCTTTCCACCGGCTGGATGATTTTCACCGGCACTTCGCACCAGATAGAATCATTAATCCTAGCAGTCAACTTAGCCTCTCCGCCATAAATTCCGGTTACAGTTCCTTCATGCACTTCCGCATAATCACTATTATCTATCGACCAACTTACATTCCGTTCGGTTGCATCTTCCGGCTCTATTTTCACCTTCACTTCCACGCTCTCATTCACTTTCACCTCTATCATCTCCAACTCAAAAACGATAGCCGTTGCCGGAACGAAACGTTCAAATACAGACACGTGACAAACAGCCTCCAATTCACCCACCTTAAGCTGAATATCTGCTTTCCCGGCATGTACAGCAGTAACGATACCATCAGCGACAGTAACCACAGATTCATCGGAAGAACTCCATACCACCTCGTCTTTAGTCACCTCCAGACCCGGATACACCTCATAACTCATGTTAAATTGCTCTCTTTCCACTAACGTCAACTCCTCCTTTGAAAGTAGCAGCCCCTCTGTGCCAAACTTTCCTGCAGTAACGGTCACTGTCACCTCTGCATATCCATTTCCCACTTTCCCGGAAACAACGGTTGTTCCTGCCTTTAAACCTGTAATGACACCTTTCCCATCAACGGCTGCAATATCCGGTTCCTTACTAGTCCATACCACAACCGTATCGGTAGCATTAGCCGGAGCAAACGCTGATACCATCTGAATCTTTTCTCCAACCTTCAAAGACGCCGTTTCCGTATTCAATGTCAATTTACTCACTTCAATGACAAGTATTTCTTTTTCATCTTCACACGAAGCGAAGCAGGCTGCACACAATAATACCGCCCATAATATCAATTGTTTCATAATAATCACCTTTAAATTATTTAGACTTAACGCATCTGACCGGTGCTCCGATAGCTCTTCTGTCTGCTATCATATCCAAACCAAACCCATTGCTAAATACAAATTGATAAGCATAAATTCCATCTGCTTCTGTCGGATTCACAGCGGCACTCCAATAATATCCATATCGCCCTTTTCCCCATGAATCTTTCAAGACTCCACTATCTTCATCCAACTTGGCAGCTGCAGGGAAGCTTAATACAGCCTGTGGCTCGCCCAAATCAGCATACATTTTTTCTATTTCCTGCAAGGTCTTGCCCGTTTTTTCAGTCGGATCTGTAAAAAATGTTGCAGAAGCATCTGCCGGCCAATATGAAACAGTCAACACATATTTGTCAGAATAATCTTTCGCATGGTTTTTATACTCCCAACACAAGAAATAGGCATCCGATTTCCCCTGACGTTTGATACCATAATGCGTAAAATCATTACCCCAACCTTGATTTTTACGGAAATAATGCGCCTTCTGCTTTTTCACTCCTTCCGTTACTGCAAGAACCTGATCGGCATGTACTATAGCACCACCCTTGTCAGCCGAAGAAGGCATAATTGTCAACCAGTCTTCATTAGTAGGCACTCTATATCCATCTGAAAAAGGACTTGCATTCTTCCAAAGATCATCTTTTTTCTCATCCAACCAATTATAAGGTATAGCTGTCACAGTTATAAAATTCTTATCTCCTGCATCCTCCTTATTTACAGCCACCTCACTTACTGCTAACGGACCTTCTGTCACGGCTTTATCTCCGGGCTCGAATCCTATATTACGTCCCCATTGATAATACAACCCATGAG
This sequence comes from uncultured Odoribacter sp., assembly GCA_905193145.1. The sequence goes on from CAJJNP010000001.1 coordinate 11,597, forward strand.
TTGCTTCCCAGTCATTTTCATAATCCACACTCTTGGCATACAAATTTCGGTCACACCATATCAAACCGGCAATTTCCACCTCCTCAAAGACAAAATCCGGAGCAGCCTGTTCTATCATCAGTGAAGTCGTATAATTACCACACGCAAAATCCAAGGTGAAATTTCTAGGATTCTGCTTATTGGATGTCAAAACCAACTCCAACTCTGTTTTTCCGGCTTTTCCCTCCTTCACATTCAGTGTTCCGTATTCTGCCGGGATTTCAGTTGTACAAGTCCATGTAGCATTTGCATCCAACACCACTTTATAAGAACCGCCATCTTTCGTCGCCTGTACTTTTGATGGTTCCAGAATCACGCGATATGCTTCCTGTCTCACAATCACAAAATCCTCTGCCAAGCCACTGGAAAAAATGATAAAACCGGCACGATTTTCCTGGGTTGTATTTTCAGCAGCACTTACATTCAGTTCCAGTTCTCCACCTGCACCCTCCACCTTATCAAGAGTACACCATTCCGGTTTCTGTTTTACACTCCAGTCATTATTCGCTGTCAATTTCAAAGCGACCTGTTCCACACCTGTAGGCAATAATTCCACTGTATCCTGCTCCACTTTCAGACTGTTTTCAGTCTGCACAATCCGAACATCCACCTTCGCTCCTCCAGCCTTGAAAGTCAAAACCATCTCTCTTCCCTCCTTTAATTCATTTGCCGGCACAGTAATCTTCACACTTGCTGTTCCCGCTTCTCCTGAAGAGGGAGCAACCATAGCCCAACCACTTGCTGCCACACTCCAGGCAGTATTCATTTCAAGATTTATTACTTTTTCTCCTCCTTGAAAATCAAAACTCAAACTTGTTTCATCACAGCCGATTTTATAATCCGGCAACACCGTTTCTGTGTCATTACAGGCCTGCATTCCAAGAATGCAAGCCATCAATATCATAAAAAAGAACTTATTCATTTCCACAAGTATTATCATTATATATATTTTCCGGGTTATCCTTCGGTTTAATCAATGAATGTCCGTACATCATCTCCAACTTACGTCCTTCTGCCTTACAATCCTTATAGAATTTCTTGATATTCTCTCCACATACTGCCGATTTCGGGATATAAAGCGATTTCAGATTCCGTTGTACGGAAGCATCCAATCCGATAATATCTGCCATTTTACTAATGGATTTATCACTCTCATGCTGTTCCTCTCCACCGCCGGAGTTTATCCAAACGGTTTCCAGCGAAGTACAACCGGTAATATCAAGACTTTGCCAACCATTCTGTTGGGCATACAAACCAACCAATTTGGTAGCTCCGCTCACATTCAAGCGGAAATTCGTTGTATCACACATATGCGCATACACATTTTTCAAATTTTTACATGATGTCCTCAAATCCACCTCTTTCAACAGAGGATTATAAGTAAACACAACCTCTTCCAACTCTTCCAGATGGTCATATTTGATTGTTGTCAGCTTCATATTCATCATGACTACCAATTTGCGCAGTTTCTTGTTCTTCGACACATCTATCTTCGAATCCGTTCCGAAAATACCCATGATGGATAGAGACCTTAAATTAGGCAAATACTCCAATCCATAAAAATCAGAATAATCCTTCGCCTGGACATCCAACATCTCCACCTTTGCCAATTCAGGATCTTTCGTCCAAATCCAACAGGGACCTGTCAATACGTCTGAATTCTGAGTTATCAACTCCGGTAAAAATTGAGGATGAATATATCTCGGATTTGTCACATCCACCTGTTTCATACTCACATTCAAATTCCCATCCGTATAAATCGTTTTTCTTGAATCGTCATACATCAGCTCTCCGATTTTTTTATCTCCCCATTGTATTGTATCCAGCATCACAATACGAGAGCGTGTGATAGCAAAACGATGCAATTTAGCCTCTCCTTCTTCTCCTTCTACAACAATATAACGCTTCTTACCATCAAATTCTACATATTTTTCCTTGCCTTCGCCCACCAGCTGATGGTCTACTATAATGGAATTCGAGGACAACATCTCCAACTTTTCCGAAAAATCAGACATTCCCCTGAAATCCCAGTCAATGCTTTCAGCCCTGCGTAAATACAAACGGGTCACGTCTGTCAAATCAGTCTTACTGCGCAATACCACCAAATCATCCGATGCCGATTCGATTACAAATTGAAACTCTCCCCCCTTCATGCCAGCACCTGTCGGAGAATCAAAATTAACCGAATGCCAACGGGTAAAGATACAGGCAGACTCAAACACCAATTCAGGATGTTGTCCGACACCCACTCTATAAGGTACATTTTCCTCCACAGACTTTAAATTGGCAAATCCAACTTCTTCATTCTTAATTTTCACATTACCATTTGCATCAAACTTCAGCAAAACCACAAAACCGCCCACATCTTCCACCGAAGTATAATATCCAATCCAACCATTTTCCGGTTTCATTAAAATATCTGCATATTCGCCGGTAATTCCTTCAATTCTGTCTTCTGGAGACTGGTCAAACAGATATTCCGGTTCCAAGTCTTCGCAGGCATACATCAATGCCAATGCTGCAATCAATATATATTTAAAAAGTCGCATAATTCTCTTCTATTTAATTTACACTACTAATCCGTTGCTGTATAATATCCCGCAAACGGACAATATCTATTGAAAAATTAGATTTATAATAAGTCACCATCAAATCATATTTCTGCTGCAAGCGCGCTCTGCCCGGATTCAATCCATCATAATCTTCAGTTGTTTCATCTTTCTGCTCCAAATACTTTGAAGTGAAATCATTTTCAGACATCGTCAGGAACAGACCCACAAAATCGGCAAAGTCTTCATGCTTGGAGGATGTCGCATACGATTACCACGAATCGTCACTTGAGGAGCAGAACCAAACGTACTGGATACATTATTTACCGATACACCGGCAATCTGTCCCTGTAAAGAGCTGGTAACATCAGGCAAACCTTCCAACAAATTACCTTCGGCCTTCATGACAGAAGCAGAACCGGTAAAAAGTTTACGATCAATCTTTTGATAGCCGGTCACGACTACACTCTCCATCTGCACAGTTTCTTCTTCCAACTTAATCGAAATCGTTTGCTTTACGGGTAAAGAAACAGTTACCTCTTTTGTCTTATATCCCACAAAAGAGACTTTCAACACCACACTTTTCTGACCAGCCTCAGCCATCAAGCGAAAGGCGAAATCCCCATCAATGCCGGCAGATGTTCCCAGAGTTGTACCCTTCACCTGTACAGTCGCTCCAGGTAATGGTTGTCCTTTGCTGTCTTTTACAATACCCTTTATTTCAACTTGATTTCCCTTTTGCTGAGTATTCATTGAAATAACAATCAGATCATCCATTACTTCGTATACATACTTATCCCCCAAGATCTGGTCTAACACTTGCTGCAAAGTTCCCTCCTTTACTGAGACAGATACCTTCTCATCCGCATTAAACAGATCATTATTGAAAAAAAACTTATAGCCGGTCTGTTTTTCTATCGTACGAAATACCATCTCTATTGCCTGATTGTCTACATTCAGACTAATCTGCTGTGCATTGGAACTGGCATACGTATTAAATACTAAAAACACACTTAAAATGAGAGTCAACCTCATAACTTTTACCCATTTTTGAACACAAAATCTTCTAAGGCAAATTTTGTTTTCTCGTAATTTACCCATAACTTTAGACTTTAATTTTTACCAAACTTCTAATGATTTTTTCATTAGAGTAAATACATGCCCTGTACTTGCCCTACAGGGCATATTTTTACTCTAAAACTACTTGATTTCCACTAACTTTAATTGTTATTCCCACAGCTTTACAAATGGCTTTAAACGCCTCTTCTTTTTCTTTATTACGATCAATGGCTCCCGTAAAAATCTTTGTCCGCAAAGCATCATCTTTAAAGAAATATTCAAAATCATACCACCTTTGCATTGTCTTTAAAATCTCTTCCAACTCCAATCTTCTAAAGACAAACAATCCATCTTTCCAGGCTGTATAAAGAGACAAATCGACTTCTCTGACATCTATCTTTTTCTCCGCTAACATTGCCTGCTCTCCCGGAACCAGCACAACCTCCTCCTCTCCACTTTTTACCCGCAAACTTCCTTCCACCAACGTAGTTGCCACTTGTTCCGTGTAGCAGTTTACATTAAAACTTGTTCCCAACACCTGTAATTCAGCCTGATTGACCTCCACTTTAAAAGGAGCATCCGGATTCTTTGCGATTTCAAAATAAGCCTCGCCATAATTTAATATGACTTTCCGCTCTTTGCTGCCAAAACGGCTTGGAAACAAAAGTTCAGTCTCAGCGTTCAGATAGACACAGCTACCATCTGCTAACTCCAGTTTGTAGTTTTTCTTTCTGGGAATCCGCAACACATTATATTCAACCTTCTCTTCAGCAACCGGTTCTTCCTTCGTTTTTTCCGTTGTTTCTTCCTTAAAACTCAAACAGGCATCTCCTTTCTCCACCACAGCCACATCACCTTCCTGCCCCACCACTGTCTTTCCGAAAGCCGGCAAACTGATTCTGTCCTTGCCCGACACTATCAGCTCCACCTCGTCCGAAACATTCCGATTCTCTACTACCATCGGCACATCTTCCACACTTCCTCCTATATTCCAATAAAACAATGCTATCCCCACCACTAAAGCCACCATTGCCGCTGTCGAATAACTATATATACGGACAATTCGACGATGTCTGATTCTTCCCTTCAATTCACGTAGCCTGCACTCCACGTCAAAATGTCCTGTTTCAGCCAATTTTCCTATTTCATTGACAACAGGTTTCACATCACTATCGTGAAGATTCTTTCTCTCCAGAATCGAAGCCAGCACTTTCCATACATCAAATTGTCCTTTCATAGCTTACAAATATTTATTTACTAATTTACCGGTTTTGCAGGAGCATTGTCAAATCCAAAGCCAGCCTGCTGTAAACAGATAGCTTCCCAATCATATTTATTGGTCCAATCGTATTTCTTTCTGACAATTGTCTCGTTACCCTCTTCATCTTCCTCAATATCAGCATATTCCCAATTTAAAATTTCTGTCGGAATCGAACCGCTCAATTTATTCTTAGAAACATCCAATTTTCTCATTCTTTCCGGTTTCACACACTCTTTCGGCAATGTCCCTTCTAAATTATTTTCTCCTAATTGCAATACTTCTAAATCTTTTAAATCACCTATTCCAACAGGTATTTCACCAGTAAATTTACATTTCCATGCATGAAATTCTTTCAAAGAAGTCAATGTAGTCAAGAACTCAAGTGTTCCTGTAAAAGTATTTTGAGACAGATAAACTGCTTCCAACTTATCCATTCCTGTTAAGTCAATTTTACCACGCATCTTATTCCAAGCCAAATCCAAATAAGTCAGACTTGTCATATTTTTTAAATTTGCCGGCACCTCACCATCCAATTTATTAGTCGTCAGATTTAATATTTTCAATTCCGTCAAATTACATATAGACTCTGGGACACTTCCTGTCAAGCTTCCATTCTTCAATGTCAACTCTTGCAAATGCTTCAATTCACCTATTTCTGCGGGAATTTCTCCAGTAATACCATTACCAAACATAATTCTCAACACCTCCAGCTTTTTCAAATCTTTTAAATCAGCTATCAATCTTCCATTCAATCCCTGTTCTTCAGCATCAAAAATCAACTTAGTCACACGTCCTTCGCTATTTACAGAAACATGAGCCCATTCTTCCACTGGAATCTTATTATCCCAACCATAATTGCTACTCCAACTTTTTCCATTTAACGAATTATACAATTTCATCAACACTTCTTTTTCGCGTTTTAAAATGGTTTCCATACTTTCACCGTCCTGAATCAGAACCAACTCCTTGGAAATCTCGCCCATTTTAAATATCACCTTGCCTTCACGCGGTTCCCCTTCATTGGCATTTACCGTTACATCCACGACTGCCGCACCGGCTGCACCCTCCATCGCCGACAATTCAGCCCATTCCGGTTTGCTCTCCACATTCCAAGCCGCCGTTCCTCTTAACTCTAACGTTTTCGTATCTCCGGAATAAGTATAGCGCAAAGTATCTGCCGTCAATCTCAAATCCACCAATCCGGCCTGTTCCACCTTTACCACCACCGGCTCTGCACTACCTGCCAAAAATTTCACCTCTGCGCTACGAGCATCTGCATTTTCATTTGCCGCTACCGTCATTTTCACACTTTTCACATCTGCACCACCACCATTAGGTGAAAAATCTATCCATTCAGGCTTACCGGATATCTCCCAAGCTACGGTAGCCGAAAGCGTACCTTCCACTTCTCCTCCGGACGCTTCAAAAGTTGTCTGTGCAAATTGCACACTCAAAGAATCTTTACCCTCCGTCTCGTCATCACTGCATGCGAACAAAGACGTAAGCAAGATTGCCAAAACATAAAATCCTTTCTTCATAATGTTGTAGTTTTAGATAAATAATTTACACTAATAACACTCGAAAAGAAAAAAGGGTAGGTCAAAAATCAAAAAAAAATATACTAAAGACAAGAAATTAACAATAACACCGATAAATTACTTTCTTTGCCACCTTTCCGAATCTTGTCATAAGCCGCTTTTACATGAAATTTTACCGTATTGACAGACACATTCATCTCATCTGCACACTGCTGGTAACTCATCCCCTCAATGACACATTTTACAAAAATCTCCCGACAACGTTCCGGTAACTCCTCTACCAATTTCTGCGCCAATTCCAAACGCTGTTCGTACTCTTCTTCATCCACTTCTGATACAGACACTGTAAAATCCACAATTCTGGCACTATGTAACTCATGAGTATGACACTCCCGTAAATAATTAAGAGCGCGACTTTTCACGCTCTTCACCAAATAAGGATACAGAAAATCAGACAACAGCAACTCCTTCCGGTGATCCCACACATACAAGAAAGTCTCTTGTACAGCATTCTCTGCCATTTCCTGATCCTTCACCAAAGCATAGGCTACCCAAAACAACTCTTTGGATGTTGTCCGATATAGTTTGTCAAATTCCTCTTCCATAAAACTATATGAAACCAGATTAATGACATTCTACCCGCTTCAAATCTTCCGGAGTATCAATACCAATAGATTCATGTGCCGTTTCACGCACTGCGATTGTATATCCGTTTTCCAACCAACGCAACTGCTCCAGCGATTCAGCTTTTTCCAATCTTCCCTGAGGTAAAGCTGTAATCTCTTTCAACACCTCAGGACGATAAGCATACATCCCGACATGTTTATAAAAAGGAGTCATCTCCAACCAGCATTCTTTCTCGATACCCCGACAAAATGGAATGGCCGAACGTGAAAAATACAAAGCCGTACCTTTTGCAGAACAAACGACTTTCACTTTATTCGGATCAAAGATATCAGCATTCCGCTCAAACCGCTTCGCAAGCGTAGCAATCTCAACCTTATCATCCTCAAAACAGGCAACCAACGCCTTCACCTGCTCTGGTTGTATAAAAGGTTCATCACCTTGAATATTCACCACCACATCATACTTTTTCCCGGTCTGTTCTACCACATGCCGGTAAGCTTCATAGCATCGATCCGTACCGCTACGATGTTCCGCTGATGTCATAACCGCTTTTCCACCAAAACCGATTACACAATCATAAATCCGGCCATCATCTGTAGCCACATAAACATTTTCAGAAACTGCAGCAGCTTTCTCCACCACGTGCTGCACCATCGGCTTTCCTCCTATCATAGCCAAAGGCTTACCCGGGAAACGGGTAGAGGCATAACGGGCAGGAATCAATATCAAAACTTCCATAAATGGTTTGTATTAGCAATTATGTTAATTAACGAGAGCGAAAGGTAAAAAAATTATTTTGATAAAAAAAGAGCCGCATCCAAGCGGCTCTCAATTATTTTTTCGGGTCATACGCCCATTTCAACCAAACGGCACCCCATGTAAATCCGGCACCGAAAGCGGCAAGAATCAAATTGTCGCCCTTATGTAGTTGATTTTCCCATTCATATAAACACAATGGAATGGTCGCTGAAGTTGTATTTCCATACTTTTGAATATTCACCATCACTTTTTCAGGCTCCAGCCCCATACGACGCCCGGTAGCATCAATGATACGTAAATTTGCCTGATGAGGAACCAACCAAGCGATATCATCCGGCTTCAAACCATTTTTTTCCATGATTTCAACCGCTGTATCTGCCATATTAGTTACAGCATGTTTAAATACGAACTGTCCGTCCTGGAAAATGTAATGCTCACGATTTGTCACCGTTTCGATAGATGGAGGATTCAACGAACCTCCGGCTTTCATAAACAAGTGATCACGTCCCATACCATCTGAACGCAAAATATGGTCCATTACACCCAGCTCTTCTTCTGTCGGCTCCAACAATACTGCAGCAGCAGCGTCACCAAACAAAGGACAAGTTTTACGGTCTGTGTAATCAGTAATCACTGACATTTTTTCACAGCCAACAAAAACCACTTTCTTGTAACGTCCACTCTCAACATATTGTGTTGCAGTTACCAATCCGAACAAAAATCCGGAACATCCTGCATTCAAATCAAATCCAAAGGCATTTTTGATGCCTACCATGTCGGAAATCACCTGCGCATTTGCAGGGAAGTGCATATCCGGAGTCACTGTCGCACAAATCAACAAGTCGACCTCTTCCGGCTTAGTTCCTGTTTTTTCCAACAATTGGTTTACCGCCTGAGCTCCCATCCACGCGCTTCCTTTGGTAGGATCTTTCAGAATACGTCTTTCTCTGATACCCACACGAGTCATGATCCACTCGTCCGAGGTGTCCACCATACGGCTCAACTCCTCGTTATTCAGAATATAGTCGGGATAGTAAGCCCCTACTCCGGTTATTATAGCTCTCGGCCTATTCATATCAAACAATTTTACAGGATAATCCAAATCATTAAACGACCATAGCCCCCTACAACATAGGAGGCTGGCCGGTATAATCTAAACAATCCTTTAGTGACAAGATTATGCTACTACTGCTTTCTCAATAGCCAACTTTCCTCTGTAATACCCACATTCAGGACATACGGTGTGATACTTTACAGCAGCACCACAGTTAGAACACTTCATGATTGCAGTTGAAGTAATTGCATCATGCGTTCTTCTCTTATTTCTTCTCTGTTTTGAGGTTCGGTGTTTCGGATGTGCCATTTCTCTGTTATTTTTAGTTATTAATTAATTTTCTAAGCTCGTCCCATCTCGGGTCTATCGGCTTCTCTTCTTCATCTCTTACATATTCACGGAGCACTTCCTGCATGCTTTCGTCACACTCTCCATCTTCATGTACAACACGCATCGGATAATTCAACATATAAGTCTCATAAAGATAAGTACTCATATCCAAAAAATCATCCTCCTGCGTTACGATAATATAATCATCGTCATTCCCCTCTTCGCGTCCGCTTTGTTTGACAATCAACTCCATCTCGCCATGTATCGGCAACTCCAATTCTCCCAAACAACGGTCGCAGACAGCTTTCACCGCTCCGTCAAGTTTTATCTTCACTTCCATCAGCAGAGAACTTTTAACAATAACAACAACAGCATCCACTTTGCCCTCTGTGCCTTTTGTTGCCTCGAAGCAATCGAAAAAAGCAGAGTCCAAAACGAAATCAAAAGAGTGCTTTCCCTCTCCCAATCCCCTGAATGCTATCTTATATTCGTTCAATCTGTTCACGTCCTTTGAAGTAAAACGGCGCAAAGATAGCACAAAAACTTACAATAGAAAAGCAAAACATGAAAAATTATATTTATCTATACTTTCCGCTCTCTTCCAACATACTTAAATAGCTGGCATAACGGCTCTCGCTTACCTCGCCGGTCTCCACCGCCTCAATTACAGCACATCCCGGTTCGTGCGTATGCGTACAATTATAAAAACGACACTCTCCGGCACAAGCAAAAATTTCCGGAAAAAAATGCGAAATCTCCTCTTTTTTCATATCCACCACTCCAAAACTCCTCACTCCCGGAGTATCAATAATACTTCCCCCTCCGGTCAAAGGAAACATCTCCGCAAATGTTGTCGTATGCTTGCCGGAATCATGCGCATCAGAAATCATTGCAGTCTTCAAATCCAAGCCCGGCTCCACCCGATTAATCAAAGTTGACTTTCCCACTCCCGACAACCCCGACAGGACCGTAACTTTCCCATTCAGTATTTTCCGCACCTCATCCACTCCCTCATCCCTCACCGCAGACACTCCCAGACAAGTATAACCTATCTTCCGATAAATCGCCATCAACCCACCCAACATCGCCAGATCCTCCTCATCATACAAATCCACCTTATTAAAAACAATCACCGTCGGAATATTATAAGCCTCGGCACTCGCCAAAAAGCGATCGATAAACACAGTGGATGTCACAGGATGATTCACTGTAACAACCAACAACGCCTGATCTACATTCGCCGCAAGGATATGCGATTCCTTCGACAAATTCGTTGATTTTCGGATAATATAATTCTTTCTCGGTTCTATTCCGGTAATCACACCACCTTCTGTTCCCATTTCCACCACCACGCAATCCCCCACAGCAACCGGATTGGTCGTCCGGATACCTTCTATCCTAAAACGCCCACGAATCCGACACTCCACTATCTCTCCGTTATCCATTCTGACGATATACCAGCTACCCGTCGATTTAACTACGATTCCTTTCTGCATAAGGCTTTTCATTTAACATACAATCATATTATCCATTATCCGAGGACAAAGATAATCATAACAGATAGAAATATCACCCTACCACACTGTAATATCGGAATTTAACCTTATCTTTGTCATAAAGAATCAAAAACAACAATTACATGAGATATCTGGACCCCAAAGCCGACCTGACATTCAAACGGGTATTCGGTGAACACCCCGACTTGGTGCGTAGTTTTCTGAATGCCTTGCTCCCGTTAGGTGAAGGTGAGGAAATAAGTGAAATCGAATACCTGCCTGCGGAAATGGTGCCCGACAACCCTTTGCGCAAGAACAGCATTGTAGACGTACGCTGCCGAGACATCCGCGGACGACAGTTTATCGTGGAGATGCAGATGGTATGGACTCCGGAATTCAAACACCGTGTCCTGTTCAATGCCTCGAAAGCCTACGTGCGCCAGATTAAGACGGGTGAGGACTACGAGTTACTGCAACCCGTCTATTCACTGAACCTTGTGAACGACATCTTCGAGCCTGAGTTGCAGGGTTATTACCACTATTACCGCATGGTGCATGTGGAACATACGGACAAGGTTATCGACGGACTGCACCTGGTGTTTGTGGAACTGCCCAAATTCAATCCTCATACTTTCAGCGAGAAGAGGATGCACGTGCTTTGGCTGCGCTACATGACTGAAATCAACGAACAGACCCGTGAGATACCGGAAGAACTGCTGGAGAACCCCGATGTGCAGAAAGCCGTAAAATCACTGGAAGAGTCCGCCTTCACCGAAGCGCAGCTTGCCGGCTATGAAAAGTTCTGGGACACCATCAGTGTAGAAAAAACACTGATAAGCGGTGCAGAGAAAAAAGGTCTTGAAAGAGGGAAAGCCATAGGTCTTGAAAAAGGAAAGGTAATCGGTCGAGAAGAAGGGAAAGCCATAGGTCGAGAAGAAGGGAAAGCCATAGGCGAACAAGAAAAAGCCTGCCAGATTGCCCGTCAGATGAAAGCAAAAGGATATCCTGCCGATGTGATTGCCGAGCTGACGGCTTTGTCCGAGGAAGAAATCAGCAGCCTATAAATCCCTATGACAATATAATTTATAAGCATAATATCAACAAATAATAAGATGTCATTAGTATTTGCCACCAACAACAAACACAAATTAGAAGAAATATCCCATCTATTAGAGGGAACTTACGAAATTATTCCGCTTGAAGCTATCGGTTGCCACGACGACATTCCGGAAGACCACGAAACGCTCGAAGAAAACGCCCTACAAAAAGCACGCTATATCAAAGAACACTATGGCTGTGACTGTTTCGCAGATGATACGGGCCTCGAAATAGAAGCTCTCAACGGACAACCGGGAGTCTACTCCGCCCGATATGCAGGACCAGCCAAAGATTCGAAAGCAAACATGCAAAAAGTACTGGACAACATGCAAAACCAAGCCAACCGCAAGGCGTGCTTCCGTACTATCATAGCCCTCATTCTCGATGGTCAAGAATATCTGTTTGAAGGACGTGTCGACGGAGAAATCCTCACAGAACAACACGGAAGTGCCGGCTTCGGCTACGACCCGATATTCCGCCCGGAAGGATTCAAGGAAAGCTTTGCCGAAATGGACTTAGACACAAAAAACAGCATCAGCCACCGCGGACGCGCCGTATCCAAACTTGTCGATTTTTTGAAGACCCGACAAAAATAATCACAATGGAGCCGGAAGTCTGCACAGGAATTGTATTGAAAATCAACGGATACTCGGATGCATTGAAAATCATCCACCTGTATTCGAAAGAAAGGGGCCATCTCTCCATGATAGCCCCATCCGCTCTGTTCAAACGCAAGACCAAAACAATCCATCCCTTCCAAACCGTCGAGATTGAATATCTACCCAACGAACGCGGCGGATTACATCGGCTGAAAACAGCAGACCCACTCACCAGTCACCCCCACCTTTACATGGATATCGTTAAAATGAATATCCTATTACTCTGGGGGGAAATATTACATATCTTGCTAAAAAACGAAGGCAAAAACGAATCATTATTCCACTATATTACCCGTTCTGTAGACTATTTGAACTCCAGCGAAGGCGACACCGGCAACTTCAATCTATGCTTCCTATATAGGCTAAGCCTACCCCTTGGTTATCGCATCAATACCGACACCTGGCAAGAGGGCTACCTTTTTTGCCCGACAGACGGCAGCTTTCATCCTACAGACACCTCCACCCCATGCGTATCCGGCCCCAACACAGCACGTATCATACACACTCTGTGTACTTGTCCCATCGAATCCCTACGCAATATCCCGCTTAACCGAGCAGCACGCAACGTCCTGCTTGATGTCCTATTACTATTTTATCAATACCATCTTAATTTAAATTTCAATAACAAAGCCCTCCAAGTCATCCGCGAAATTTTCGCCTGAAACACACTTATTCCATTTTTATTGCCACACAAATATACACTTATTCCATTTTGCATTTTCCCGTCTGACCAGCTTTTCGTCTAAATTTCCGACTCCCTTTAGGACGCCCCAAAACAACCCCTTCCGCCTTCTTCCTTGCCAAGGCCTCTTTCGTGCGCATACTAATCAAATTACGCTCGATTTCCGCCGCCAAACCGAATGCGAAAGCCAACACCTTGCTTTGAATATCCTCACCCAGACGATAATTGTCTTTAATTGTCCAAACCTTACACTCTTTTGTCATACAGATATTCAATATTTCCATAATCATAAAAAGACTGCGCCCCAGGCGTGATAATTCCGCACAAATAATCACATCCCCCTTTTTCACCTCATCCAGCAGCCGTCCCAATTCACGATCCCTATAAGCCCTGGTTCCACTAATTGTCTCCTCTATCCATCCATCAATCCGGATATTCTGTTGCTTACAAAAATTAGCAATCTCGAATCGTTGATTTTCTATCGTCTGTCGATCACTGCTCACTCTAATATATCCATATATCATAACCAATATTATTTAATAAATCTCACATATACTCAACTTAAAAATATGATACCTATATATCAAAGATAACAAACTGTTATCTTTATCTTATATTTATCTTATCTTTGATATATAAATGACATATATTTAATAGGGACAGGAGAGGGCGCAAAGAAAGCCCAATGAGGGCAAATCAAAATGAAGCGCCGTGTTTTTTGAAAAAAAATTATGACATTCATTAGCAATATTCAAAAAATAGAATTATTTTTGCAGCAAAATAAAAACAAATATCAAATAAATATATAGGTGTGAGATATAAAAAACGTACGTTTTTTTTTGTAAAAACATTGGACTGCTTTATACAAAGCAGTCTTTTTTTTGTTATACACGTAAACGTCCTTTAAATCAACATCTTGCATTTCCAATACAATTTACTTTTTTATCTACTTGTTTTCTTGTTTTCCAAGCTTTATTCCCTTGATAAAAAACGTACGTTTTTTACACACACAACAGACTGTATACCTAGTAATTACATCAATCAGACAAGATACCATACACTAAGTGTCGTGCATGACTCTCTGCCCATTATCAATTCATCACAGCCGGACACCATGCCGTCAATATTACACATCATTACGGGCAGAGAGTTTTATGCACATCACAGTTAAAACAAATATAAAAAGGAGGTTTAACATCACGACAACAGCTAAATCAACAAGTAAAGTAAGAGAAAAAGAAAACCATTTTTTAACATTTAAATTTTATTTCAAATGAGACAATCAACAAAATTTTACGCAGTTTTATTGTGTGCAGCGTTGGGCTTCTCTACATCTATCCAGTCTTGTAAAGACTACGATGATGATATTGATGGCCTGCAAGAACAAATCGACGCTGTAAACAAAAGCATTGAATCTCTGAAAAAAGATTTCGGAGCACTTGCTTATGTAAAAGATGTAAAATGGGACGAGTCTACTCGTACATTGACCATCACTCCGGCAACCGGCAATCCTGTTACTTACAAAATCGAAGATGCCGATACTCAGGATGGAAACACCAAGTACACCTTGGAAACAAAAGAAGAGGGTGGAGTTATTACCATTACATTGAAAAATGATAAAGGTGAAGTTGTTTCTGCTCCAACATTCACTATGCCTAGCATGCCGGAAGCATTCGATGCGTCCAAATTGACATTCAATGCTGAAGATGGTTGCATCTATTACAACGGAGTAAAAACCGGTGTGACAATTCCTAAAAATGAAGTTGAAGGTTTTGATGAAAACAAATTAACTATCACTGCAGGAGAAAAAGGTAAAGTAGTTATCAAATATGGTGACAAAGAATTGGGTTCAATGAATTCATTCGATCCGAATGCTTTAACTGTAGGTAAAGATGGCGTTGTATTGTATTATGGCGAGCCGACAGGAGTTACCCTGCCACAGGTAACTATCCCTGGACTGACCATTACAGAAGTTAAGGATGCGGCTGGCACAATCATAGGTTACACCATCAAATATGGCGAAAACGAACCGGTTAACTTAAAACTGATTTCTGAAAAATTGCAGAGCCTAGTGTTTATGCCTGAACTTTATTATCAGGGAATTGAAGCAATGTCTGCAAATACATTCTTCTATAATGTTCAGAAATTGAAACATCCGACTCTTGATGCAAATAAAGACCAGGCTGATGATGCTGCTACAGATGGAGACAAATATTCTATAACTCCAAATTTGGTTGCCAAATATCACATGAATCCTTCAAATGCTGCAGTCAGCGGTTTGAAAAAAGAGAACATGTTTTTAATTTGTGAAGACAAAGTATATACCAAAGCAGGAGAAAACAAAATTGAAATCACAGATTTCAGCGCTTCAAATGGAATATTGACTGTTCAGGCTGGTATAAACAGTGGCTTATTGAAAGACATAGAAGAAGACGGTAAAGTTACAACTTTAGCTTTGCAGGTAGGGACCAAAGGCGCAAAAGGCGATACGCTGATTACTTCTGATTACGCTGCTGTAAAAGCAATGAAAGTTAAAAACTTAAAGATTGCAGATGCTCAGAAGGGTCTTGTTGATCTTGTTGAAACTCATTTTTACACAACAGCTGCCGAAGCAATTAAAGAAGCTCCACAATTCGAACTCCGTTGGAATAATGCAGACGGGATTGATGTTGCAGAATTAGTAGCCACTCATGCAGATCGTTATTCTATAGATGAAAATGCAGCCGTTCATTGTTGTCTTGATAAAAATGCAGCAACTGATGAAATCAAAGCCTACGGACTAAAATATGAATATGGCTTAGTCGGTTACTTTGATGGTGTAAATAAAACATCCCAAAGTGCACATGCTGCTATGGAAGGCTCTATTTTACGTGCACAGGCAACTTCAGGAGGCCAACAACAGGATTTTGGTGCAGAACAAAATCGCTCAACAGTAGGTCGTATGCCATTGGTTCGTGTAACCTTAGTTGATACAGCTACAAATAACGTTGCGGCAGTTGCTTACATCAAATTCAGAATCACTGACAAAGAGAAAGAAAATAAGGCAACAGTTATTGATCCATTTGTATTTGGACAAAATTTCACTGCTAACTGTGAAAACAAAAATATAATATTGAATCTACTTTGGGATCAAGTAGAAGAAAAGATTCTTGCGAACAAAGACATCAACATGTCAAAAGCAGAATTTATGCAAGAATACAAATTAGATGGCCTAACATGGGGTGAGCAATTTGATAAAGCTGGTATTGATGCAAAACCTGTAGCGTCAAATGAAAAAATTGGTAAGGTTTCATTCCCGAATATTGATGACGAAGACCATCAAACAAATATCTTAAGATGGATTGTTAATTCTGAGGAAGCTTACAAACTATTCGTAGAACACAATGAATTCTCTGTAATTGTACGTTTCGTTAAGGACAATGGCAATAATACATATCACTATGTATATGTTACATTGACTTGGCATCCTAAAGAATTGAATGTTAAACCTACTGGTACTATTGATAATGGTATAAAATTCTCTAAAGTATGGTTCAAACACGACACCAAAGAAAACGGCTTTGACGATGTACATTTCGGTGTAGCAGTTCCAACTAGCGAAGATGGTAAGGGGGAATGTACATTCACCAATGACTTATTGGATAAATTCAGCGAAAGAAAATTGATTATCAGTGGAATTGACGCAATTTATGAAGACTTTGCTGATGAATTGCTGACTAAGACATTCACTTTTGTTACAGAGCCAAACAAGGAAGTTAAAGGTTGTGATGGCAAGACTTACATCTTGACAGCAGACGGAACTGACCTTATTGCTACAGAAAAAGGCAAACCTGCAAACAAAGAAGTTATTGCGAAACTCAGTGGTGAAAATGGTAAAGTTCTGAATTCAATTGTAACTTATCAAGAGGGTACGATCGCTAAAGCTATTTTGAACAAAGCATACGAAACTGTTGACGGTGCTCTGACTGCTAAAGTTGCCGTTAATGCAGTAAATGGATGCGGCAAACCTGTAACATTGAGTAATAATGAATTCTTTGTTAAATTTATGCGTCCTATCACTATCAATAAGGGAGGTGACAAATTCTTGGAAGATGGTGTTGCCGGAGGTTCTGAATTAAAAATTGCAGATATCCTTTCATTCATTGATTGGCGTGATAACGCATTTACAAAAAAGAACTGTTTGTTCGACTATTATAAAGTCAGTGCAATTAAAATCAATACAGCTGCAATCAAAATCAGTGATGGCGGATTGTTGACTACAGTTTATCCTAATGCAAAAAGTGAATTCACAGTGACAGGAAAACTCGGCTTGGATAATTTAGGTACACTAACCTGGAAAAACAATAGCGGTACTGTTATCAAGGAGATGACTCTTATTGTTCCTGTTGAAGTTGAATACGCATGGGGAACTATCACAAAAGATATCGAAGTAAAGGTTAAGAAAACACAGGGAAATTAACCCATATCAATAGATATTTTTGAATTGAGGGGGCGTGTTTGCGCCCCCTTTTTTGCTAACGAAAATTTATCAAAAAAAAAAAAAAAAAATAAAAACACTCTGATATTATCATGAACATGAAAAAAACAATTCTGGCAGCTCTGCTTTTGGCAGGCACTTCTTCTCTTTTCGCACAGAAGGAGACAGAAAAGATTGAGTTCCGCCCGCATTGGTACATGCAGGTACAGGGAGGTATCGGTCACACCATCGGTGAAGCCAAGTTTTCCGACCTTGTTTCGCCCGCTGCCGCACTGTCGGCAGGCTATCGTTTCTCTCCGGTATGGGGCTTGCGTGGAGGCTTCAGCGGATGGCAGGGAAAAGGAAGCTGGGTGAATCCGCAGCAGGAGTATAAGTTCAATTATGCACAGCTGAATGTGGATGCTACATTTGATATAGCCAACTGCCTCGGAGGGTTCAACCACAAACGCTTCTTCAACCCCTATCTCTTTGCAGGTATCGGTGCAAACATCGCGTTTAACAACGATGATGCAGTAGCCATCAATGCTGCGGGGTATAAACTGCAATACCTGTGGGACGATTCCAAGGCTTTCGTGGCAGGACGTCTGGGTGTGGGGATGGATTTCCGCATCTGCGATGCAGTGGCATTCAACCTGGAAGGCAATGCAAATGCAATGTCCGACCATTTCAATTCGAAGAAAGCCGGAAATGCCGACTGGCAGTTCAATATACTTGCCGGCGTAAGCATCCGATTTGGAAAAGGATATACCAAGAAAACACCAAAGACTGCTCCCGCTCCGATACCGCAGCAGACTCCTGCTCCGAAGGAAGAACCGAAGCAGGAAACGAAACCGGTGGTTGTGCCGGTAAAGGTGGAAAAACCTCAACCAATGCAGGCTGACGTGTTCTTCAAAATCAATTCTGCCGTTATACGCTCGGAGGAAGCCGCCAAAGTGGACGAGCTGGCTGCTTATCTGAAGAAGAATCCGACAGCGAAGGTATCACTGACCGGATATGCGGATGTCCAGACCGGTAATCCCCGCTTTAACAAAACGCTTTCCACCAAGAGAGCCCAAGCCGTTGCCGATGCTTTGGTGGCAAAAGGTATAGCTAAAGAACGTATTGCAGTCGATTCAAAAGGCTACACGGTACAACCATTTGCTACAGCAGAAAAAAATCGTGTTACTATTTGCATCACCTCCATAGAGTAAATATATTACTCTTGGAAAGTTAATTTTACAGCCCGGTTTCAACGAAACTTTGAAACCGGGCTGCTTGTTGTACCGCACTTGTATAAGAGGTGGTTTACAATCTGTCAATTTCTTCTTCGGACAAGGCTGTCAGCTCGGCAATCACATCAAGAGAATATCCTTTGGATTTCATCTGACGGGCGATTTGGCAGGCCTTTTCTTGTTCACCAATGGCTTTCCCTTCTTCTCGACCGATTACCTTTCCTTTTTCAAGGCCTTTTTTCTCTGCACCGCTTATCAGTGTTTTTTCCACACTGATGGTGTCCCAGAACTTTTCATAGCCGGCAAGCTGCGCTTCGGTGAAGGCGGACTCTTCCAGTGATTTTACGGCTTTCTGCACATCGGGGTTCTCCAGCAGTTCTTCCGGTATCTCACGGGTCTGTTCGTTGATTTCAGTCATGTAGCGCAGCCAAAGCACGTGCATCCTCTTCTCGCTGAAAGTATGAGGATTGAATTTGGGCAGTTCCACAAACACCAGGTGCAGTCCGTCGATAACCTTGTCCGTATGTTCCACATGCACCATGCGGTAATAGTGGTAATAACCCTGCAACTCAGGCTCGAAGATGTCGTTCACAAGGTTCAGTGAATAGACGGGTTGCAGTAACTCGTAGTCCTCACCCGTCTTAATCTGGCGCACGTAGGCTTTCGAGGCATTGAACAGGACACGGTGTTTGAATTCCGGAGTCCATACCATCTGCATCTCCACGATAAACTGTCGTCCGCGGATGTCTCGGCAGCGTACGTCTACAATGCTGTTCTTGCGCAAAGGGTTGTCGGGCACCATTTCCGCAGGCAGGTATTCGATTTCACTAATTTCCTCGCCTTCACCCAATGGAAGCAAGGCATTCAGGAAACTACGCACCAAGTCGGGGTGTTCACCGAACACCCGCTTGAATGTCAGATCGGCTTTGGGGTCCAGATATCTCATATGGTTGTTAGTTTATGTTCTCCAGAAACAAAGATACAGCTAAATTTCGAGACGTGAAAGGGTTTCCAGGGATAAACACCGTCCAAAACTCTAATAATTCATATAACAATCATACAGATTTTTTCCATAAAGCAAATAAACCGTCCTACATTTTTTTTGTCTAATTCACAAGAGTGTAAAACGACAATGGTTAATTTTATTATAAAAAGATACCGACATTAGCAGAGTTTACTATATTTTGCTATTTTTAGTGCATAATTTTATACATCCAGCTTATGAAGATTCAAATCAAAGAATTAACGAAGGTATATCCTAACGGCCATAGGGCGCTGAATTGCCTGAATTTGGATATTGAGCCGGGTATGTTCGGATTGCTAGGACCCAATGGCGCCGGTAAAACATCACTGATGCGCATTATGACACTATTACAAAGCCCTAGCTCAGGAACTATCCTATTCGATGATTATGACATCCTTCGAGATCGCAAAGCAATCCGCTCCGTATTAGGGTATCTGCCTCAAGATTTCCGTTTTTTCGAAAAACTGAAAACCTGGGAATTTCTTGACTATGGAGCCGGACTGGCAGGAATCAAAGGCACTCGTAAACGGGCAGAAGTCGTAGACGAATTATTACGGAAAGTGGGATTATATGAAGTGCGAGACCGCTGGGCAAACCGTCTTTCCGGAGGTATGAAGCGCCGATTAGGCATCGCCCAAGCGATTGTAGGTAATCCCAAAGTAATTATCGTTGACGAACCGACAACCGGTCTTGACCCGGAAGAACGCATCCGATTCAGGAATATTTTATCAGAAGTAAGCGACAAGGATGTTATCATCATTCTCTCCACTCACATTGTCGGAGATATATCCAGCACCTGTAAAAATCTGGCTCTATTAAACAAAGGAGAATTAAAATTCCAAGGCTCACCGGATGACATGATACAATTGGCAACAGGCAAAGTGTGGGAAATATTTGTTACTGATCCGGAATTACAACAAATCAAGGAAAAATACCCTATCATTTCCACAATACCTTCAGAAGGAGGCTGGGAAATTCAAATCGTCGCCGAGAATCCGGAGGGATTCAGCGGCAAGCAGATTACTCCCAACATCGAACACGCATACGTTTATTTTATGGACTACCTGCTAAAAGACAAGATGGAAATGTATAGCGAAAAAATAGGAGGAGAATTATTTCAATAATATAAAACATGAATCTGTACAACATCCATACGATAGCCGGATATGAGGTGAAGCTCCTAAGAAGAAGCTGGCTGTTCCGTATATTTGCATTTCTGGCTCTATTGGGTATTTCCACTACCATTCTGTGGTATATGACCCCTGTGCTCAATATGTTTGCCACCCAATGGCCGGAACATGCCGTTGCATCGCAAATTCCTTTTTACAGCATCACGTTTTATAACATCGCCCAATCAGTGATTGTCATTTTTCTGGCAGGCAGTTTTTTAAAGCGCGACAAAAAACTCGATACTGCCGAAGTGATTTATGTACGTCCGATGAGTAATGCCGACTATATCATAGGAAAAACCTGGGGTATTGTACGGGTATTTCTCTCATTAAATATCATAACCTTGGTAATCACAGCCTTTTTGCACATACTGATTGCAGAAGCTCCATTTTCAATATTTCCCTATATATTTTATCTTTTTACTGTATCTTTACCATCTCTCCTGTTCGTATTAGGACTATCGTTTATGGTTATGTGTGTGGTGAAAAATCAAGCGGTTACATTTGTTGTCATGCTTGGAATCATTGCATTGGAATTCTTCTATATCAAAGATGCCTGCTATGGCGTATTCGATTTTTTCGGAGCACATATACCGGCTCTTTTTTCAGATGTAATGGGACACAACAACCTCCAGATATTTTTGTTGCAACGATTTATATTTCTAATGGCCGGCATCGGCTTTATCTGTTTCACCATTGCTCTCGTAAAACGTTTGCCGCACAAACAATGGAAAATCATCATCGTCCATTCATTAGGCGCTGCAAGTCTCGCCATAGCACTTACTACCGGAGGTCTTTATATTCTCCATCACAGCAAAAAAATGGAGCTACGTAACGAATACATAACTACCTACAACCGGTATGCAGACGCTCAACGCGTCAACATTACCGACCATACCTTGACTGTCACGCCGAATGGCAAGCAACTGGAAGGTGAAAGCCGACTTGTGCTTGTCAACCGGCAAGACGCACCCATCAAGCAAATCATCCTTTATCTTAACCCAACATTGGAAATTACTGCCCTTGAAAGCAAAGGGATGTCTGTTGCCTTTCAACGAGACAGACAGGCAGTCATCATTGATCAAACGATGCAAAGCCAGGGAACGGCAGAACTGAACATCCGATATAAAGGGGAAATTGACGAAACTATTTGTTATACGGATATTTTAGAGAAAGATTATCTGGACAACACCGACAAACAACATATGTTCCCTATCGGCAAAAAATATGTATGGCTAGAGGAGAAATTTACACTGCTGACACCGGAATGCCTCTGGTATCCGGTAGCTATTCCTCCTGTAAATCCCGCAGCACCTTACAATTTGCAAAAAGATTTCACTCATTATAAGCTCATCGTTAATTATGATGGTCCACAAACAATATTATCTCAAGGAGAAGCCAAACGAGAAGGGGATAAAACAGTCTTCAACAATCGCTATGCTCTCCCTTGTATCAGCCTGACCATGGCGGATTACGAAAGCAAAAGCCTGACTGTAGACTCTACAGAATACAAGATTTATTATTTCAGCGGACACGACTATTTTTCAGCACATTTTACAGCTTTACAAGATACTTTGCCCGGAATTATCAGAGAATTGAAAAACAACATCGAAGTAGAACAAGGAAGGAACTACCCGTTCCACAAATTCGTCATGGCAGAAACGCCTGCCCAACACCATGCCTACATCCGCAATTGGAAAGGCTACACGGAATATATCATGCCGGAGATTGCTTTTATTCCTGAACGGGGCATTAACCTCGATTCAGATTTCGATGCTGAAAAAAAACGAAGAGAAAACTGGAGACGCCGCGACCAAGGAATCCCCGGACCCGTAGAGATGGCAACCAGTATTTTCCAAGATTTCATCCGCCGCACATTTTTCGAAGAAAATGTACAATACGGTTGGGATTGGAACAATCAACTTGTCAATAAATTCGTTGCCCATGCCATGCTTTATCACCATACCGGATTTATCCAGACAGATGAATATCCTATTCTGGACATTGCACTGAATACAATGCAAAGTTTAAATAATGAACGAAGTAACTTTTTCTGGGGAAGTCTGATCGATGACAAACAAAGAGCCAATCTGTATCTGGAGACACATAGCTTTAAAGAGGCTATCTCAGATATGGAACTGAAACCTGAAATATTTTATGAATTGCTAAAATTGAAAAGCAAAGCTTTAAAGAACTATGCCAACACTCAAATCAGTCAGGAAGAATTCACTGCCTTTCTAAAGAGTTTTTATCAAAGAAATTTGTTTAAGGCCATCCCTTTCAATCAATTTCAGTCGGAATTCCACAAGAATTTTGGGATTGACCTAACCAACTTTCTACAACAATGGTATGAAGAAGACCATTCCCCCATTGTGTACATTAAAGATGTAGATGCCAACCAAACAATCATTGATGAAGTCACAAAATATCAGATACATTTTAAGATATATAATCCGTCGGATGTAGACGCACTCGTGACAGCCGAAATACAACAAGGCGGCAATTTCCGAGGAGGGCCACGAGGCGGCATGGGTGATTTTGGAGGAAACCAGAACAATAATGTAGTTGAAAACTATCTATTGCCTGCAGGCTCTGCCAAAGAAGTAAAAATAATCACTGACGAACGCCCGGCAAACATCAGCATCAATACAAATATTTCTCATAATTTGCCTGCATTGCATCGGTTCCCTTTTTCAAAGATAGAGAAAGAGACACAAGATACGCTTGCCGGAGACTTTATAATAGACACCCGAGAATTCAATCAAGACCCCAAGGAATTTGTTATTGACAATGAAGATTCAGGCTTCCGGACAGTCGCTTCAAACAACAAGCATAAGCTGAAAGACCTGTTCCAGAAAGAGGATCCAGATAAATACAAAAACTTCTGGCCTTGGTGGGCTCCTTCCAAATGGACAGCCATTGCCACCGACTATTGCTACGGAGATGTAATACAGTCCGCATTTTACAAGCGCAAGGGTAGCGGCAACAATGCAGTCGTCTGGAGTGCCGAAATACAACAGGACGGATATTATGAAATCTCCATTTGGAATCCGAAACAGAACAGGATGGGGCCACCACGCCGACATGATAATAAAGAACGCAATCAGACATATACTATCAGTTATGACAAAGAAGAGGAATCAATGACTTTGAACCTGCAACAAGAAGAACCCGGCTGGATTTCCTTGGGTAATTTTTACCTGCCACAAGGAACAACCACTATAACTTTAACAGATAAAGTATCCGGAGACTATGTCATTGCGGATGCAGTTAAATTTACAAAAACCAATTGAACAAACTATTAAAAAAGAAGAATATGTCAAGACGCATACTGCTAATCACACTACTAACCATTTGCGGATGGAGCCAACTCACAGCGCAAGAAGTGCTGACCTTGGAAAAGGCTTTAGAGGTCGCTTTCCAGCACAGCCCTGCACTTATACAAAGTAAAATGAGTCTAGAGCAGCAACAATTGAACCTAAAGGCACAAAATGCCTCATTAAAATCACAGTTTTCACTGGATGTCAACCCATTCAACTACACCCGCAACAATCAATACGACAACTATAACAGCCGCTGGTATGCCAACGAAAGTATGAGTTCATCAGCTTCACTGGGAATTGTACAACCTATCAAGTGGACAGATGGAATAATCTCTTTGATCAATGATCTTTCATGGCAAGATGCCTCCAACAAAACAGACAATCGCAAAAGCACTTCTTTTAATCATAATCTCTCATTACGATTGGAGCAACCACTCTTTACCTACAATCGCACCAAGATGCAGTTAAAGGAGTTAGAATATGCATTGGAAAATGCAAAAATCAGCTATGCCATGCAAGAGCTGAATATCGAAAAGCAGGTAACGACCCAATTCTATGAAGTATACCAAAAACAAAAAGACCTGAATACTGCCAAAGACGAATACAATAATCAAAAACAGAATTACGAAATTATCAAAAACAAGGTTGAAGCCGGTTTAGTTGCAAAAGAGGAACAATTTCAAGCAGAAGTAAATCTCGCCACCAGTGAGTCGGCGGTCTACAATGCAGAAATCAGCTATGAAAATACAAAAGACAATTTCAAGTTGCTTTTAGGAGTATCGCTGGATGAGGACATTATGGTGCTGCCGAACACAGCTATCAATACAATAAATGTCAACTCAATGGATGCGGTCAAATATGCCCTGGACCAACGAATGGAATTACGCCAGAAAGAGATTACGCTTGAGGAAGATCTATTCAGTATCATCCGGGCAAAATCGGAAAATGAGTTCAAAGGTAGCATCAGTGCTCGAATCGGCTTGGATGCACTTGCCGGCAAAGTAAAAGACATGTACAGCAACCCCACAGACAACGAACAAATCGGAGTATCGCTGAACATTCCTATATTTGACTGGGGCGCAAAGAAAGCAAGAGTAAAATCAAGCGAACTTGCCATGGAATCAAACAAAGTCGACTTTGAAGAAGAAAAAAAGAATATTATTCTAGAGGTAAGACAGATTTGCAGGAATCTGCCAACACTCATCCGACAAATCGAAATCAAAAAGAAAAGCATTGAAAATGCAGAACACACCTACGAAATCAACCTGGAGAAATATCGCAATGGCAATTTAACCGGTATGGATTTGCAACAATACCAAACACAGTTGACAAATGCCAAACAGGAATATACGAATGCCATCATCAGCTATAAACTAGAACTATTGAATCTCAAAATACAGACATTATGGGATTTTGAAAACAACAAATCTTATCTACCTGTAGAACTACTAAAATAAAAGAAATCAAAAATAACGAATTATATAAGAAAAGCCGGATATTATGAATACGCATTTAAAAACAATCGGAATTGTTGTATTGGGATTAGCATTATTTTCCTGTAATAACAACCGTGGTTCCTCAGCTTCAGAAACTACCACTCCGGTATGGATTGAAGATGTACAATTTAGAAATATCGAAGAATACATCACGACAACCGGTACGGCAAAAGCTGCAAAGACCATTGAAATCAAATCAGAGAATGTCGGAGATTACAATTTGCAGACAAACCCTAAAACCGGTCGTCCCTATCGATTAGGCGATGTTGTTGAAGCAGGAGCAGTCATCATCCGCCTGGAAAATAAAGAATATGTCAACAATGTCCAGTTGGAAAGCAAAAAACTGCAGGTGCAAATTGCAGAGAAAGAATGGGAAGGACAAAAAAGTCTGCTAGAAAGAGGCGGTGCAACAGAGAAGGATGTAAATAGTGCTGAAAATTCATTCATCAATGCCAAGCTAGACTTGGAAAACGCATATATTACATTGGAAAAGATGAATATCAAAGCTCCTTTCCGTGGCGTTATTGTGAGCCTACCCTACTTTACGCCCAATGTTGAAGTCGCTTCAGGCAGCATTCTAGTCGGAATTATGGACTACAGCAAAATGTATGTCGAGACACAATTCCCGGAAAATGCCTTAGAAAAACTGGCAGTAGGACAAAATGTACACATCACCAACTACAATATCAAACAGGATACTTTAAAAGGTGTATTGACTCAATTGTCTCCGGCCATCAACGAAGACTCCCGAACGTTTGCCGGCTATATCGAAATCAATAATCCAGACTTAAAACTGCGTCCGGGTATGTTTGCCAAAGCCGATGTGATAACAGAAAGTAAAGATTCTGTATTATGTATTCCCAAAGACATCATCAAGAACCGTCGTGGCGGCAAACTCATCTACACTGTGGAGCGCAATAATGCTGAAGAAAAAGTCATCCAGACAGGCATTAGCGACAATCAATACGTAGAGGTAACCAAAGGATTGGAAGCTGGAGACAAAATAGTAGTAAAAGGCTACGAATGGTTGCGCAACCGCAGTAAGGTGAAAGTGATGAAGTAAAAACAAGAAGACGCTATGGGCATAACAAAATTTGCAGTAAAATATCCGGTCAGCGTCCTAATGATCACATTAGGAGTGTGCTTACTAGGCGTTATTTCATACAATAAACTAGGAACTGACTTATTTCCTGATCTAAAAAATCCGGCTCTCTACATTGAGTTGGAAGCAGGTGAACGTCCTCCTGAAGAAATCGAGAAACAATTTATCGAACAAATTGAATCGACAGCAGCCCGCCAGGAAGGTGTAAAACAGGTTAGCAGCAGCAGTAAAGTAGGAGGAGCCACGATCACTGTTGAATATGATTGGGATCAGGACATGGATGCAGCTTTTCTGGATTTACAGCGCAGCATGTCGCAAATCGGACAAAACGAGGAAATCACATCCCTGAATGTTTCCAGATATGATGCGAATGCTACACCTGTGATGACTATTGCCATGAGTCATCAGGAGATCACGGACATGAATGAATTGCGAAAGATTGCAGAAAACTATATGCGCAGTGAATTTGTCCGTCTTGAAGGAGTTGCTGACATACAATTAAACGGACAAGAAGAAGCCTACGTAGAGATTAAAACCGATAGTTATATGCTCGATGCTTTTGGCTTGACAGCAGAGAGCATTGCGTCCAAAATAGAGGGATTAAACCGAAATGTATCTGGAGGAACCATCGTAAACGATGAGATACAATACTCCATAAAAGGTGTCAACTTATTAGAAAGCCTGGAAGATATCAGCAATATCATCGTAGCCTTCAAAACACCTACAATTTCAGAAAATTCAGAAAATACCGCAACATCAACCAATGTTAAAGCACCAATCTACTTAAAGGATGTCGCTCAAGTTGAACTGCGCAACAAAGAACCTAAAAACTTAGCCAGATACAATGGGGAACGTTGCCTTAGTCTTAGCATCTATAAAGAAAATAAATACAACACCGTACAAGCCGTTGAGAACATTACACAAAAACTAGAGGAACTAAAGAAAAGTATGCCCGGTTATGAGTTTCATATAATCAGTAATCAGGGAGATTTCATCGGAGCCTCTATCGGAGAAGTAAAAGACTCTGCCATCATGGGAGTGCTGCTAGCAATGGTTGTATTGTATGTGTTCTTGAGACGAATCAACACAACTTTAATTGTCAGCATATCTATTCCGGTATCCATCATTGCAACATTTAACTTAATGTACTTCAATGGACTCACTATCAACATCATGACATTAGGAGGTTTGGCACTTGGAGCAGGAATGTTGATAGATAATGCCATCGTTGTGATGGAAAACATATACCGCAATCTGGAAAACGGTCTATCCCCTAAAGAAGCTGCCATAAAAGGAACATCAGAAGTTGCAGGCGCCATCACCTCATCAACCTTAACAACAATTGTCGTATTTCTCCCTATTGTATACATCCAGGGAGCAGCCGGAGAATTATTCAAAGAACAAGCCTGGACAGTATCGTTCTCATTGCTATCATCCCTGTTTGTAGCTATTCTGCTAATGCCAATGTTAGCATCAAAATACATATACAGATCGTCTGGCAACAAAGAATCCGTACAGATAAAAGGATACGGCAGATTTGTAGGCAAGCTCTTGAAACGCCGATATATCGTTGTTATCACAGCCCTTATATTAGTCATTTTCAGCTATATGTTGGTTCCTCTATTAAAAATGGAATTTATGCCGAAAGCAGAATCCAAAGAGTTTTCTACATTTGTAACACTTGAGCCCGGATCCCGTCTACAAAGTACGGACAATGCCACCGCCACCATAGAAACCATGATTACAGAATTGGCAGGAGAAGATCTTGAATGGATTTTTACCCAAATAGGACCCTCCAACACAGAGAATCAAGCAGGTAGCGGCAACTTAAAAGAAGAAAATCAAGCAGAAATCAAAGCACGTCTCAAAGGAGATTCCCATTTAGATGCAGATGCCATCATCAACCAGCTGAATCACAATTATGTCATTCCTGACGGTATTGAAATATCCTTTGAAAAAGAACAGTCTGCACTACAGAGCATCTTAGGAAATAATGAAGCTCCTGTTGTAATCGAAGTGAAAGGCGAAGAGCTGGAATTAATAGAAGAACTCTGTGATGAAGTGAAAGAAAAAATTTCATCAATTACAGGTGTCTATGATGTACGCACCTCCATGGAAAAAGGAGCACCTGAAATAGACATCACTATCGACCGTTTAAAAAGCGGAATTTACGGAGTTGATATATCATCTGTCGCTTCACAAGTAAAGAGCAAATTAAATGGTACAACAGCCAGCACTTTTGAATCTGAAGGCGAACCCATTGATATTGAAATACGAGTACCGGAAGTTTCATTGGCAGAGCTACAAAATGTGGAAATAGTGCAAGGCGATAAAAAATACCGTTTAGGAGAAATCGCAGAAGTAAGCATTACCACTGCGCCTAAAGAAATCAGCCGTAAAAATCAAAGCCGTATCGGCAAGGTAACCGCCATGCTCGAAAAAGATTATACATTAAGTGGAGTAACCCCTGCTATCAACTCTCAATTGGAGAATATCCAATTCCCTGCGAAATATTCAGCCAAAATCACAGGAGAAGAAGAGAAACGAGCAGAATCATTTAACGGGCTTTCATTTGCCTTACTATTATCCATCGTCCTCGTTTACATGGTAATGGCTTCACAATTTGAATCTTTACGCCATCCGTTCACAATCCTGTTAACCATACCATTGGCAGGAGTCGGTTGTATTTATGCCTTTTTATTAGCAGGAGCTTCGCTTAACATGATGGCATTTATCGGAATCATCATGCTTGCCGGTATTGCAGTGAACAATTCCATCTTGCTGGTAGATGCCACAAACAAACTAAAAGACGAAGGCTATGCATTGACAGAAGCGCTTCAAGCAGCAGCACAGCAACGAATCCGCCCTATCATCATGACAAGTTTAACAACCATACTTGCCTTATTACCTATGTGTTTCGGATTTGGAGAAGGAGCTTCTCTACGTTCACCAATGGCATTAGCCGTTATCGGAGGATTATTTACTTCCACTATCATGACGTTGGTAGTAATACCTTGTGTATATTACATCTTTGATAAAAAAAAGAAATAATAGTATGGATAAATTGATTAGGCGAAAGGTTTTAATTTCCATGCTCTTCATCGGTTTGACGATGATGGGATTATTTTCATACAGATATTTGCCAATGGAGTTATATCCGGATGCGGAATATCCAACTCTGCACATTAATATCAGTACAAAAACAAACCTAGACCCCCAATATATAAAGAGTCAAGCAGTGATTCCTGTAGAAGGTATCATAAGCGGAATGGAAGGTGTGGAGGAAATCAATACCCGAATCAGTTCGCAAGGAGCCAATACAACCGTTTCATTCACTAAAAACACAAATATCAAATATACCTACCTGAAACTGGAAGAAAAAATCAAAGCCATCGCCAAGAATCTGCCCGAGGAGTTTTCCGTACAGGTCAGCAAAGCCGGAGTCGGTATGGCCAGCGACCAGTTTATGACCTTACAGGTGCTTAGTGACGAAGACATCGACTATGTCCGTAACATTACGGATGCAGACATTGTTCCTGTATTGGAAAGCACAGATGGGATTGCATCTGTCAATGTTATGGGAGGACGGCAAAAAAGCATTGAAATCCTACTTGACAAAGAAAAATGCAAAGCACTGAATATCACAGCATCACAAATCAGCACTCTAATTAGCGGCAACATGTCGGAGAAAACTTTTGCCGGCTCTGTGTATGAAAACAGCAAACGCTATTTTGTAAACGTCACGGCAGAATATCTAAGCACAGATGATCTGGGTAACATTGTTGTGGCAGACGGACCGGTATTGCTCAAAGACATTGCAGAAATCCATTTTGGCATTAAAGAAGAAGACAGTTATTCGAGAGTCAATGGAAAAGAAGTGATAACCTGCATCATCGCCAAATCACCCCTAGTAAACATTATTGATTTATCCAAACGAGTAAGAGATGAAATTGCTCAGCTAAACACGGAACTTGCAGCAAAAGGTGTTTCTATTCAAGTCGATACGGATATTGCAGAAACCATGAGCGAAAATATCAATATCATTATCAATCTTGCCATTACAGGTGCAATTTTAGCCATCTTTATTCTTTATTTATTCTTACGAAATTTCAAGATAGTAACCTTTATTGCATTTGCTATTCCTATTTCCGTATTTTCGGCATACTATTTTTTCTACTTCTTCGGCATTAGCATCAACACACTGACCCTGACCGGTATTGCTCTGGCAGTGGGAATGTTATTAGATAACTCCGTTGTTGTCATGGAAAACATTTTCCGCCTACGGGCAATCGGTATGCCAAGAGAAGAAGCTGCTGTAAAAGGAACTAAAGAAGTTGCCAAGGCTGTTGCTGCAGCAACATTAACAACCATCACGGTATTTCTGCCCTTTCTATTTTCAGATGATTTTCTATTAAAATTAATCGGGGAACACATTGGCGTTTCTATCATCACGACATTATTATTGTCACTAGTAGTAGCCTTATTATTAATACCCATGGCAGTCAACCAATTCATGAAAAAACAAGGCGAACAAGTCAATTTCAGTACTCTATCCATACACAGCCGTCCCGTACAAATTTATATCGCACTACTAAAAATATGTTTGCGAAAACCAAGTACTGTTGTATTTTCAGCATTACTACTATTGGTTGTTACCCTTGCTCTGTCTCTGACATTGACACTGCATACATTAAAAGAAATAGAAGCAGACACCTTCAATATCTACATGACGTTTCCAAACGGTAATACTTTAAGCCGTACGGATGAAACTGTCCGCTCATATGAAGAACGCCTGCAAGAAATTCCGGAAATAGAGCAATACAATTCACAAGTGTTTGCAACGGATGCCCGTCTTACAATCAAATTAAAAGACGATTTTGAGAAGATAGACAACAAAACACTCAATGAATTAAAAGATTTAGTCATAAACAAGACCAAGGGATTGCGCATCAGTGATGTAAGCTATGAAGCCATAGAGAGCAGTGAAAATTTTCAAGGAGGAGGAGGTAGTGCTTTAATGAGCGGAGGAGAAGACCTTTTGCGCAAAATGGGTATGGGCAGTCAAAGCGAAAAAATCATCATAAAAGGTCAGGATTTTGAAAAAATGTCCAATCTTGCAGAACTATTGGAATATCAATTGGAAGAGTTAGAAAATATCAGCAACGCTTCCATGAGCTATTCCCGAGGAAAGCCAGAAGCCCGCATTCTATTCGACCAATACCTGATGGGCATATATGATGTTACTCCTACACATGTAGTCACCGAATTAAATAATTTTGCCCCTCAAAACACTACTTCAATCAAGTATAAAGCCGGAGATGAAGAATACGACATTATCATCAAAGATAAAGAACTGGCAGAAAAAGAAGAAGAGGAAGACGTCGAACCCGTTCGTACATTAGAAGATTTACGCAATCTGGAAGTAGTAAATGACAACAACTCCATCACTGATTTACGTAGTTTTAGCCAAATTAACCTAGGACGCGGCCAAGGAAGTATTATACGCGTAAATCAAGATGAAGAAATTACAGTTAATTACACTTTCAATTCTGACGTCAATGAATCAAAAAGTATTTTAGAAGCCGCCAGAATCGAAGTTGATGATTTGATACAACAAACAGATATTCCGACAGGTATAGCTGTTGAAGTTGTACATGAGGAAGATGAAACCAGTGAATTCACCTTTCTAATATTAGCAGCATTTGCTATTATCTACATGATATTAGCCTCCGTCTTTGAGTCAGTGACAGCACCTATTGTGTTGATGTTCGCCATACCATTGGCTGCAATCGGCTCATTATTGGCTTTACTATTCACCAGTAATTCGTTAATGAATGCGAATGTATTCATCGGGGTTATTATATTAATCGGTATAGTAGTGAATAACAGTATTATCCTTATTGACTACACATCTCAATTAAGACGTCTCGGTAACCGAAAAACCAGGGCCTTGATTATTGCCGGAATATCTCGCGTACGCCCCATTTTGATTACAGCCATTACGACCATTGTCGCTATGTTCCCATTGGCAATGGGACAAGGAGAGTTTGTATCTGGCTTAGGAGCTCCTTTTGCCATTACAGTCATAGGAGGCTTAACGATGAGTACCCTCTTGACATTGGTTATAATCCCTACTCTATATTCCGGTATGGAAGATGCCTTGTATAGACTCAGAACCCAAAGTTTATCAATGAAGCTAATTCAGATTTCTCTGCTATTGGCATCCATTATCGGTATCTATCTTCTGAATGCGACTCTCATGTGGAAAATTGGTTATTTAATCGGAGCCATTATACTAATACCGGCAGCGACCTGGTTTATTGAAACAAGCTTACGACAAGCCAACAGCCGTATTATCCCTCCAGACCAAGAAATTCACATATCAATCAGAAATCTGGTAAAAATATACGGTCGTCCCAATGAGTTTCAAAGAGAATGGACTTCCGGTCAGCACACTCGCAAAAGATTAGGCCTAAAAGAAGAATACCGCACAGTGAAAGATCTACAACCGTTAGTCTGGCTGATTCCTCTAAACAGTTTCATTTTCTATTTCACCTACTGG
The DNA here is from genome assembly GCA_905193145.1 of uncultured Odoribacter sp. The sequence goes on from CAJJNP010000001.1 coordinate 45,112, forward strand.
TATCAGACACTGACATTTTGGGCTATTATATTCGCTATTTGCACTTGGCTACTGACAATAAAAATCATCCATATTGCCAATGAATATTTTAAATCTAACAACAAGCTGTTATTAAGTAAATCTTTTCAGATTTTAAATATCACAGTACATTATTTCTCACCTCTAGCCACATTGATCTGGAGTACTCTTAAATTTGCAGATTCAGGAGTCGCTATCCTATTAGGAACTTTATGGTATATTGCCATTACCGCTCATTATCTATCTGAAAGAATTCACAAATACAACATTAAAATTGATCAAATAGACGGGCGATTCCGCGAAATCAAAAAAATAATCTATCAAGTAGCCACCAAAATCCCAGTCATTGGTTATAAGAAAAAACCCTTCAAGGCTTTAAATGCCGTATCTATGGATATACACACAGGAATGTTCGGTTTATTGGGGCCAAACGGAGCCGGGAAAACAACCTTGATGCGTATTATCTGCGGAATCTTTGAACAAAGCTATGGTAAAATATTCATCAATGGCATTGATACACAGAAAAAACGGGAAGAATTACAAGGTCTAATCGGCTATCTTCCTCAGGAGTTTGGTACATATGAAAATCTCACATCATGGGAATTTCTTGAATATCAAGCTCTCTTAAAAGGCATATACAATCCCAAAGTGCGCAAACAGCGCATCACGGAAGTGTTGGAAGCAGTACACATGTATGAAAACAAAGATAAAAAAATCGGTGGATTTTCAGGCGGTATGAAACAACGAATTGGTATCGCACAGACTCTGCTAAACTTGCCACGCATATTGGTCGTTGACGAACCGACAGCTGGTCTAGACCCTCGTGAGCGTATCCGTTTCCGAAATTTATTAGTGGAATTATCCCGTAATCGCATCGTGATATTCTCAACACACATCATTGAAGATATCGCCAGTTCTTGTAATCAAGTCGGAGTAATCAATAAAGGTTCTTTAAAATATCATGGCACACCGACCGATATGGTAGAAATTGCCAAAGATGTTACCTGGACTTTTGAAATACCGGCACGCGACTTTGCAAAATTACCTTCAGATTTACTATTGGTACACCACATCAGAAATGGCGAAAACATCAAAGTACGCTGTTTATCTGAAACGCAACCAGTACCCAATGCTGTAAAAACAACACCATTGCTTGAAGATTCCTATCTATGGCTGCTAAGAAGCGTAAAATTGGCAAACCATGAACAGATTATTACACAATAAATAACAAACTACGAAAAGTGATAGTCAATATGAAATTCAAAATTGCAACGCCCATTATCAAACTCATTCAATATAATATCAAAATTATATTCGGAAATAAATTCATATACTTCATACTCAGTGCTATCGGTTTTTATATCATCACTGTCGGCATCAGTCTGTTTTCGGATGATGAAATAACGATGGCAACCGGATACAACATGCTATTAGTCCCATCTATTTTGCTCATTTTTTACCCTACATGCTTCGGAATACAAAATGACCAAGATGCCAAAATTATTGAAATTATATTCGGTATTCCCAACTACCGATACAAAGTATGGTTATTCCGGTTGATAATAGCTTATGCTATCTGCTTTATACTAACCTTGCTTCTGTCAATCATCACTAATTGGCTCGTCGTAGAAGTACCTGCAGTCAACCTAACACTGCAAACAATTGTACCCGCCTTATTTATCGGACTACTTTGTTTTATGCTCAGCACAATTGTACGCAATGGGAATGGTACAGCCGTATTAATTATCGTCATTGGCATGTTATTATTTGCACTCAATAGCATGTTAGGAGTCAGCAAATGGAATGTTTTTCTGAATCCATTTGATGTTCCATTGGACAAGAATCCAGAAATATTCTACAACACCGTATTTTACAACAGATTATTTATATTATCCGCAAGTTTTGTGTTTTTACTTATAGGTCTATACAAAATGCAGAATCGTGAAAAATTCATATAATCTCAAATTAAAAAGGACGATTAAATCGTCCTTTTTAATTTTTCATTTAACCGTGCCCGCACCTTGATGATCGCATTCTTCTTCTTTACCCATTCTATCAATTCATCCATATTCCCTGCATTCTGACATTCTAAAATCTTATTATCAGCTTCTTTACACAATATCTCTATACGCTTCATTTTATAATTATCCACTACTTTGGGCAACAACTCAGTCAACATACTCTCCTCTGAACGCAGTGTCGTATCCAACAATACCCACATCTTACTGAGTTCATAAGGTTCACTCAAAATGTCTGCAACAACAGACGATATCTCCGGATCTGGATGAGCTGTAAAATACCTGGCAGGAGAAAAATCGGACATAGTCTTGTAACACTTGCGATACTCTTGTTGGATTTTCTGCAATTGAGGATTCAACAACAATAATTCATCTTCAGCAAGCTCATTAATTATATATTCTCCCACTGTGATAACATACCGACCATCTTCATGTTCTTCCTCATACAATACATCTGTACCAAATTGCAACATATAGCGAACGAGAACAATCTCCTCTGTATCACAAGGAGAAACGCTCCCTAATTTCATTGGAGTTAAAGTCACTTTAGGTTGTTGGACAGTAGCTTTATACGGCACCGGAACATTGTCGCCAGACTTTTGTCGTCTTAAACGGCTTATCTCATTATAAAGGACAGACTCTTCCACTTGCATTTGACCCGCCGTCTCCCGTACATATACAGAACGCGTAATTGTATCTGGAATTAAAGAGATACTACGAACAATATCTGTAATCAATTTTGCACGTTCAATAGGGTCTCCTCCTGCCTGTTCTAAAAGTAACTGTGTCTTGAAATTAATGAAATCGGTTTCGTGAGCATTGATATATTCCAATACCTCCTCTGCCGTATGTGCTTGCGCAAACGAATCAGGATCTTCACCATCCGGCAGGGAAACAATCCTTACATTCAATCCTTCCTCCAAGACAAGGTCAATACCACGTAAAGATGCTTTAATGCCAGCGGCATCACCATCATAAATGATTGTCACATTAGAGGTCAAACGACGCATTAAGCGAATTTGTTCAACAGTCAATGAAGTTCCGGAAGATGCAACTGTATTTTCTATTCCTTTTTGATGAAAGGAAATTACATCCAAATAACCCTCTACTAAAAAACAACGATCATTTTGGACAATACTTTTTTTTGCAAAATAGATACCATATAAAGTGCGGCTCTTATGGTATATTTCTGATTCAGGAGAATTAAGATACTTGGCACTTTTTTTATCGTTGGTCATAATACGACCACCAAAAGCAATAATTTTTCCGGCTAAGTCACGGATTGGAAACATTACTCTAGCCCGAAAACGGTCAAACAGACCTTTTTCAGAATCTATTGTAAGACCTGTTTTCACCAGAAAATCCTTTTTATATCCTTTATCCAAAGCATTTTTAGTAAAAGCATCCCAAGCCTCCGGACAGTACCCCAAGCCAAATTTCTCTATAGTTTTATCATCCAGACCTCTACGACGGAAATAACTCATTCCTATAGACTTGCCCTCATCCGTATGCCACAATTGATAAGTAAAAAACTTTTCAGCATAACTGGTTACTATCAACATACTCTCCCGTTCTGTCCGCTCCTGCTTTTCACTTTCAGTCAGCTCTTTTTCCTCTATAATGATATTGTATTTAGCTGCCAACCATCGCAGAGCTTCCACATAAGAAAGTTGTTCATGCTCCATAATAAAATTCACGGCATTACCCCCCTTCCCACATCCGAAACATTTATATATTCCCTTGGCAGGAGATACCGTAAACGAACCGGTTTTCTCATTATGAAAAGGACAGCAGCCAACATAGTTTACCCCACGTTTTTTCAAACTGACAAAATCGGACACTACTTCATAGATATCTGCAGCATCAAAAATTTTCTGTATAGTAGACGGATCAATCATAGACGACAAAGGTAGAAAGGAAAAATGAATTAGTAGCAAAAGTAAAACGAAATTGGGATATTTCAGAAAATAGTCTCTAACACATAGACCAATGGCATATTATTTGCAGAATAACAGCACATGGAAACGTTTTGTACATAAAACGTTTCCATAAACAAATATTACACACATGACAGCAAACGAAAGCAAACAATTAAAAGAGGAATTATTGGAAAACATTTCAGATCTTTTCCTTAAATATGGATTACGCAGTACATCCATGGAAGACATCTGTACTCATTTAAAAATCTCTAAAAAAACGCTTTATCAATTATTTTCCAACAAAGATGACATCGTTGAGCAGGTCATGGTTTATCGTCGTAACAATTATCACACTCAACAACAATTAAAAAAATTAAGGCAATTAGATGCTATCCATATGATGTTGAATATCAGAGATCACATTATTGAAAATTTCAATAGTCGACTTCCTGCAAATCTATTCGATTTAAAAAAATACCACCCGGAGGTATATAAAAAAGCAAATAAAATAGACCAGGAGGCCATACAAGCACTATTCAATGAAATTATAAACAAAGGCATCCAAGAAGGCAACTTTAGAAGCAGTATCAATCAAGAAGTTCAAGTGTATTTATTTGTTAAACAAATGCTGATTCTAAGCGAACCGGAATTAATCAGTGAAATCAAATATCCAATAGCAACCATTGTATCAACCATTGTGGAAAACACATTACGCAGTTTTGTAACTCCTCAAGGACAGGAAATATTAGAAGAATTAACTTAAAAGAAATTACAAAAAATAACATAAAATCGAGCATGGCACATTATTTGCAACGTGCGCACTTTGGTTAAAGTGCAAAATTATTCAAACATAATAAATCTACAGAGAATGAAAAAAGGAGTATTAATCACTTTTATCGCGATTCTCGTTCCATGGCTGCTACAGGCACAAAGCCCGTCGAACGAGCCGCAAAGCCTTTCACTCGAACAAGCAATTAAACATGCAGTAGAGCACAACAAGGAATTGCAATCTTCGCAATTAAACATTGAGATGAGAAACAAAATGGTTACAGAGGCTATTTCTCAAGGACTTCCCCAAGTAAACGGTTCGTTGGGATATAGCACAAACTTTGGACACAAGGTTGACTTTGGTGGCTCTGGCTTCAAAATGGTTGACCAAGTAAACGTCGGAGTATCTGTATCTCAATTGTTATTCAGCGGACAATGGATTCTAGGGATTCAAACCAGTAAAATTGCAAAACGAATTGCAGCACAACAGGTTGACATTACAGAACTGGATATCAAAGAAACTGTTTACAATTCCTACTACACCATCTTGGCTAGCGAACGTCTAATGGAAATCGTAAAGGGTAACTTAGACAACATGAGTAAAATCCAGATGCATACAGAAAACATGTATAAAGCAGGAACTGCAGAGATAACTGATGTAGATCAAATACGTGTAACTGTAGGACAATTAAAAAACAGCTATCTAGCTATGCAACGCACGGTAGATGTAAACTATAACCTACTTCGCCTCCAGTTGGGTCTACCAGCAGGGACTCCCATCTCCCTAACAGATCCAATTGAGAAATTCTTGGAACTAGGCAACTTCCTATCTTTAGCCAATCAACAATTTGACATCAACAAAAATAGTCAGTTCGCACTGATGTTGACACAAGAAGAACTACAAAAGAAGATGGTAGGCTTGAAAAAATGGGCCTATGCTCCAACAATCAGCGGCTCATATTCTTACCAGCACCAGATTAAATCAGGAGGTTTTATGAACATGCCTCATTCAGCATCCATCACGATGAGCATTCCGGTTTTTTCTGGTTTACAGCGTAAAGCTCAATTAGACCAACAAAAAATCACGTTGGAACAAACCAAGCTCAACAAAAGCCTGCTGGAAGATCAACTGAATTTACAGGAAGAGCAATACAAATTTGCTTTAAAGAACGCCTTAGAAGATTACAACCTTCAAAAAGAAAATATTGAAGTTGCCCGTAAAGTATTGGAAAACTACCAACACAAATACAATGCTGGTGCAGTATCAAGTTTGGATTTAACACAAGCAAACAATACATATCTGACTGCAGAAAGCAACTTTACCAATGCTTGTCTGACATTGCTACAGGCACAGACCCAACTAGAGAAATTATACAACCACTTGAAATAATAGAAACAACATAAATAATCAGAACAATGATAAAGAACGTTATTTTATCTGCACTCACAATTGCAATCCTCGCCGGATGCTCTAGCAAGAAAGATGACGGAAAGGCTGCTGCTGTTGAAGCCATTCCGGTTAAAGTACAGACTCTGGAAAAACAAGAAATTTCCCGAACATTGGACTATGCAGCCAATCTTCAGGCCGACGAACAAGTGTATTATGCTCCAGCCGCAGCCGGACGTATTTCCAAAATCTATGTAGAAGTTGGAGACCGCATAAAAAAAGGTCAATTACTTGTAGAAATGGATCGTACCCAATTAGTACAAGCAGAAGTTCAATTAAAGAATCTGGAAGCAGAATACAACCGTGCCTTATTGTTGAATAAAACCCAAAGCATCAGCAAACAGGCATACGATGCAGCAGTAACCCAATACGAAGTGCAAAAAGCAAATGTAGAGTTCTTAAAAGAGAACACACGAATGTTAGCACCTTTTGATGGTGTCGTTACCGGTAAATACTTTGAAAACGGAGAAGTTTACACCGGAGGTGCTTTTGGTGGAGCCAATAAACCATCCATTATCGCCATTGAAAAAATCAGTACTTTAAAAGCCAACGTAAATTTGTCAGAACAGTACTTCCTTTTGGTAAAAAAAGGCATGAAGGTACAACTGAAAAATGAATTGTATCCGGAACGCACATTTGAAGGAACAATTAGCATCGTTTATCCGACCATTGATCCCTCATCCAGAACATTTACTGTAGAAGTTCAGATTCCGAATAAAGACGAAGCTTTACGCCCGGGAATGTATGGAACTATCAATTTCTTGGTTGGTAACACAGAGATCGTAGTGGCTCCTGCTATTGCCGTTCTAAAACTTCAAGGAGCAAATGACCGCTATGTATTCTTGAACAAAAATGGTGTTGCAAAACGTGTTGCTGTAGAATTAGGACAACGTTTCGACGAAAAGATTGAATTAATTAGCGACGAAATCCACGAAGGAGATCAATTAGTAGTTGTCGGTCAAGGTCGCCTTATTGACGGTTCACCGCTTTCAATCACAAAATAAATCAATTAATCGGCTAATTTTTTAAATATGAGTATATATAATTCAGCGGTAAACAAACCCATATCTACCTTGATGGTCTTCATTGCCATTTTGGTATTGGGTATTGCCTCCTACATTCAGTTGCCGGTGGACCAATATCCAAAGATGGACCCACCCTACTTGACTGTAATGGCAACATATCCGGGAGCCAATGCTTCGGATATTGAAGAAAATGTCACCAAAATTCTGGAAGATCAACTAAACTCTGTAGATGATTTGAAAGAGTTAAGTTCTACATCTTATGATAACTTGGCTGTTATATCATTGGAATTCGAATGGGAAGCCAATCTTGACGAAGCCTCTAACGACGTACGAGACGCTGTTGACAAAGCAATGCAAAACTTGCCCGATGATATTGACCGTCCAACAATCATGCGTTTCAACACTTCAATGATGCCTATCTTGATTTATGCTGTTACCGCAAAGGAATCCTATCCCGGCATTGACAAAATCATTGATGACAAAGTTATCACCCGTTTGAATCAAGTAGACGGAGTCGCTTCTGTAACCTTAGCCGGAGCACCCGAGCGTGTTGTATATGTCGATTTGAATCCAAACCAATTGGATGCCTACAACCTCACCTTGGAGCAAATTGGCAACAAGATTCTTGCAGAAAACAAGGACGTATCTTCCGGTAATGTCAAAATGGGAGAGATGGACTACACTCTCCGTGTAGAAGGGGAATTTGAAGAGAGCGACCAAATTAAAAATATCGTATTGGGAACACAAAACAACAGAACCATCTATCTACATGATGTAGCAACTGTACGTGATACAATCAAGGATATCACCTTGGAGCAATTAATCAATCGCGGGGATGGCGGTGTATTGTTGATCACAAAACAAACTGATGCAAATGCTGTTGCTGTTGCAAAAGAAGCTAAAGAGCAGTTAGAATTGGCAATGAGAGAATTGCCTACTGATATTAAATTCGAAATCATCTCTGATAACTCAGAATTTATCATCAACTCAATCAACAACCTGCAAGAATCTTTGATGTATGCATTGATTTTCGTTGTATTGGTTGTATTCCTATTCCTCGGACGTTGGCGCGCTACATTTATTATTGCCTTGACTATTCCGATTTCATTGATTGTAGCCTTCATCTACCTATTTGCGACAGGTGAATCCTTGAATATGATTTCTCTATCATCATTGTCAATTGCCGTAGGTATGGTTGTAGACGATGCCATCGTGGTACTGGAAAACATCACCAAACACGTTGATCGTGGTAGCCGTCCTCGAGAAGCTGCAAAATATGGTACAAACGAAGTATGGTTGTCGGTAATTGTAACAACATTAGTAACTGTAGCCGTATTCTTCCCCTTGACATTGGTAAGCGGAATGACAGGAATCTTATTCAAACAACTCGGTTGGATTGTCTGTATAACAGTTTGTACATCAACTGCAACAGCCATCTCTTTGACCCCGATGCTTTGTTCTCAATTACTCAAGATTCAAGAAAAAAGCTCTTCAAATAAATTCAGTTTCTACTATTTCACCACCAAATGCCTCGACCGTTTGGATGTAGAATACGAAAAATTGATTCGTTGGGTTCTTTGCCATAAAACAGTGGTAATCAGCTCTATGTTCTTCTTATTCTTGGGATCTTGCGGATTAAGCCGTTACATCAAAACAGACTTCATGCCCCAAAATGACCAGAATAACTTGAACGTTTATGTAAAGATGCAATCCGGACAACGCGTAGAAGTAACCAAAGGAATCGCTTTACAAATAGACTCTATCATTCGTGCAGAAGTTCCAGAAATTCGTTTGATCAACTTGTCATATGGTAGTGAAGAAGAAGCATCATTTGCATCTATGATGAACAGTACCGGAAACAACATATTGAACATGCGTCTACGTACCATAGACCGTGCAGATCGTGACAGAAGTGTATTTGTTATAGCAGACCAAATTCGTGGAATCTTAAAACGCTTCCCGGATATCCTACAATATACAGTCACCACCAGTACTGGAGGTTCAATGGGTAGCAACAGTGTCGATGTTGAAATAATGGGTCACGACTTTAATGCAACCAACCGTCTGGCACAAGAATTAGCAATTCAAATGCGTCAGATTCCTGGAGCAGAAGATATTAAAATCAGTCGTGACGATGATAAATCCGAACTACAAATCATCCTAGATCAAGACAAGTTGGCACAACATGGATTGACAACATCTCAGGTCGGACAAATCATGCGAAACCGTATATACGGATTCCGTAACAGCAAATTCAAAGAAGATGGTGAAGAATATGATATCATCGTCCGTTTGGATGAAAAATACCGTTCTTCTCTGACTGAAGTTGAAAACATCATTATCACAGATGGTAAAGGTCAAAAAGTTCGTTTGAAAGAGCTTGGCAAGATTAAAGAATTCTTCTCTCCACCAAACATTGAACGTAAAAGTAAACAGCGTCTGTTAAAGGTATCTGTTACTCCTGCAGCAGGATATGCATTGGGAGACATTGCAACAGAAGCCCAAAAAATCATAGACAATCTGGATGAAATTCCACAAGGTATAACATTATATGTTGGTGGTAACTATGAAGACCAACAAGAATCCTTCAGTTCTTTGATAGCTTTATTACTTTTATCATTGATGTTGGTATACATCGTAATGGCTGCACAGTTCGAATCATTCAAGATGCCTTTCATCATCATGTTGTCAATCCCATTCGCCTTCACTGGTGTTGTACTGGCCTTATTGATGACTAATACGACCTTGAGTATCGTAGCAGCATTGGGAGGTGTCATGTTGGTCGGTATTGTAACTAAGAACGGTATTGTATTGATTGACTTTATCAACTTAATGCGCGAACGCGGCATACGCCTGTACGATGCCATTGCCGGAGCTTGTCGTTCACGTCTGCGTCCGGTATTAATGACTTCATTAACCACAATACTTGGTATGGTACCTATGGCAATGAGTACCGGAGATGGTTCTGAAACCTGGCGCCCAATGGGTATCGCCGTTATCGGTGGTATGGTATTCTCAACCATCATTACTATGATTATTGTACCTGCTGTATATGCAGCAATGGACAGAAGCGGAAGCCGCGACAAAAAGAAGAATCTTGCCAAGCAATTTAAGTTCATGAGCGACTTCAATGCAGAAAAAGATCTTCCTAAGAAAAAAGAGAACTAAATAAAGACCGATTAAAAGTCTGATTCCAGACTTTTAATCTCTCAATAAATTCAACTCAACTATGAAAAAAGCAGTATTTATCACATACAACCAAGCATTGACAGAACGTGTAGCCTACATGCTTGACCAACTGCAGGTACGAGGCTTTACCCAATGGCCATTAGTTAATGGTGCCGGCACAACAGACGGCGAACCCCGCATGGGCTCACATACATGGCCGGAAATGAACTCAGCAACCATCACAATTGTAGACGAAGAGATGGTTCCCCTTATCTTGAAATATGTCAAGAAACTTGATGAAGTAAATAAAGAAAACGGTATCCGAGCTTTTGTATGGGATATTACAGATATGTATTAAAACAAACAATGACATAAAAATAGCCGGAAGTGAAAACTCCCGGCTATTTTTATATTCCAGTCTGATTTTATTCCTCTTTCAAAGGCTTGAATCCACGACCTAAAATCTCTTTTGAATCAATCACATTGATAAAAGCTTCCGGATCAATCTCTGCTATTCTATGACGTAAAACCATCATTTCACGCCGAGTAAGAATAGTATAAATCATATTACGGCTCTGTCCTTTATACATTCCCACAGCAGGCAACAAAGTTGCACCACGATTAATTTCGTTGATAATAACATTCTTAATCGGATCCACTTTATCAGATACAATCATCAAAGTCTTATGAACAGCAGCACCATCCAAAACAAGGTCAATCACTTTACCTTCAATAAATACAATAATCCATGAATACATAGGCAAACGCCAGTCACCGAAGGCAACTACCGTACTCAAAGTAATCGTACAGTCAACAATGATTACCAAAGTTCCCAAAGAAATATGAGTATATTTATTCAAAATCATTGAGATGATATCCGAACCTCCTGAGGTAGCACGAGCTTTGAAAATCATACCGATACCAACACCATAAACGATACCACCGAAAATTGCTGACAACAACTGCTCGTTTAACATTGTACGGTCAACAATACCCGGCTCCAACAATGCATCATATCCATATACATAGTGAATCAAACGCATAAATCCCGGAATAGCAAATGTACAGATAACGGTCTTTACACCAAACATACCACCTAAGAAATAGATTCCCAACAATAAAAGAGGAACATCCATACACAAAGCTGCGACTTCAGTTTCCCATCCCCACAAATGGTGGAATACCATAGACAAGCCATAAGTTCCTCCCGGAGCGAAACCGTACGGCTCAGCAAACATTACAGCTCCTAAAGCAAATACAAAACATCCGCCCAAAAGCCAACCATAGGTAATAAAAAAATCTTTCGACAAAAACTTTTCTTTTGTAACAAATCCCATATAGATACAGATTTAGGTTTATGAATACTATTTAACGGTCACAAAATTACAAATACTTTTCGGCATTTTCGAATCATAAATTATTTTAATAAAATACGCAATACACTGAACAACAATGCAAAACCCCACAATAGGTTTGCATATTCATACAAACACAAGCATATTTATACAAAAACTCCTAAATCGCCACTATAGGCAATGGCTCATAATCCACTAATACAGTTTTTCCTAACTGCAACGAAGCTTCCACATCCACCAACCGTTGATTACTACTTCCACGAAACAGCAACTCTGTATCCCGTAATTTTTGCACATACCGTCCATCAACCAAAACATCAATATAAGGCAATATCTGCAACATGCGCCGCGACCGACAAATATCCTCAAAGCGATAACCGGTATAACACCAAATTGTTTTTTTGCTCTGAGACTTGATTAACCTTGCCAGCTCGGTAAATGCCTCCACCTGTTCCAAGGGATCACCACCGCTGAAAGTAACGTTCGAAAAAGGATCTGACAACAACTGTTTTGCCACCTGCTCCACTTCCACTCGATATCCGTTTGCCGGATTCCATGACTGCGGATTGTGGCAACCCTCACAATGATGACGACACCCGGCTGCGTAAATGGCCGTCCGGAATCCCGGACCATCCACCACTGTATCTTCTACAATATCCATTAAAACCAAATCCATCATGCCAAAATTTTAACTATGGCGCACCCGATCATGCAACTCAGCCAGCTTTGCACGATTCCAACGATCTGTCGTTCCCACCAAATATCCGGTAATTCGCTGCAGACAATCCATGTTCCAACTTCCACAAACCGGACATACCTCTTCACCATCCACAGCATCCTCATGTCCGCAATCCATGCAGCGGTTGCGATTATGATTCACAGAACAATATCCCATATTATAATAATCCATCATATCCACAACTGACATAATGGCAAACGGATTCTTCGTCGCATCTCCATCGATTTCTACATAAAAAATATGCCCACCACGCGTCAGGTCATGATAAGGAGCCTCTACTTCTGCCTTATGCCGTGCACTGCATTTATAATACACCGGCACATGGTTAGAATTTGTATAATATTCTCGATCCGTAACTCCTGGAATCACACCAAAACTCTTTCTGTCTTTAATGGTAAACTTACCGCTCAAACCCTCTGCAGGAGTCGCCAAAACACTGTAATTATGCCCATACTGAGCAGCATAACTATTAGCCTTATCACGCATATATGTGACAATACGCAATCCCAACTGTTGCGCATCCGCATCTTCGCCATGATGTTTGCCCGTCAATGCCACCAAACACTCTGCCAGACCGATAAATCCAATACCCAAAGTCCCTTGCTCAATTACACTCTCAATCGTATCCTCCGGTTTAAGATTTTCCGAGCCATTCCATAATGCCGACATCAGCAAAGGAAACTGCTTCGCCTTAGCTGTTTTCTGAAATTCCAAACGTCTATGCAATTGCAATGCTGTCAAATCCAATACAGAATCCAGCTTTTTAAAAAATGCACCGATACGCTCTTCCTTATCCGCTATACTCATACACTCGATTGCTATCCGCACAATATTCACCGTTGAAAATGACAAATTACCACGCCCGATAGAAGTCTTCTCTCCATTACGATTTTCAAACACGCGCGTCCGGCATCCCATTGTAGCGGTTTCATAACGATAACGTTGCGGATCGTCCGCTTTCCACAATTCATGACGGTTAAAAGTAGCATCCAAATTAATGAAATTAGGAAAAAACCGACGAGCGGATACCTTACAGGCCAATTCATACAAATCATAATTCGGGTCATCCGGCAGATAATTCACTCCCCTTTTTTTCTTCCAGATCTGTATCGGGAAAATCGCTGTTACACCATTCCCCACCCCCCGATAGGTAGACAACAACATCTCACGAATAATACACCGTCCTTCCGCAGAAATATCCGTACCGTAATTCACAGAACTAAACACCACCTGATTACCGCCACGACTATGGATTGTATTCATATTATGTATAAAAGCCTCCATAGCCTGATGCACGCGCCCCACAGTTCTGTTCACCGCATGCTGCAAAACCCGCTCATCGCCGTCCAATCCATCCAAATCACGTTTCACATAATCTTTCACCGGATAATCATATAAATGTTTGAAATTCTTTCCAAGCATATCCTCCAATACTTTCACCTCTTCCACAAAACTACTTCTGACATAAGGCGCCAGATAAAAATCGAAGGCCGGTATCGCCTGTCCTCCATGCATTTCATTTTGTGCTGTTTCCAAAGAAATACACCCCAATATACTTGCTGTTTCTATCCGTTTTGCCGGTCTTGACTCTCCATGCCCGGCAAAAAAACCGTGTTTTAAAATCTTATCCAAAGGATGCTGCACACAAGTTAGACTCTTTGTCGGGTAATAATCCTTATCGTGAATATGAATATATCCCTGTCTGACTGCTTCCTTCACCTCAGCTGTCAACAAATAGTCATCTACAAACGGTTTTGTTGTCTCGCTGGCAAACTTCATCATCATCCCAGCCGGAGTATCCGCATTCATATTCGCATTTTCTCGAGTCACATCATTCGACTTCGTCTCTATGATTTCCAGAAAAATATCACGAGTTTTGGCTTTACGGGCTACACTGCGTTGATTTCGATAAGCAATATATACTTGTGCCACATCCTTACGCCGGCTCTTCATCAATTCCATCTCCACACAATCCTGGATTTCCTCCACACTCATCTGCTCTTGGCCCCGACACGCAATACGGTCGGCAATATCCCTCGCCAATTCCATATCTTCACCTTTGTCCGTATGCAACATGGCCCGTCGCACCGCAGCAATTATTTTTTCTTCATTAAACCCCACTATCCTGCCATCTCTTTTCAATACAGTCTGTATCATATCCTGTGTATTCTTTTATATTAAATAATTTCCAAGCTAATTACGACAGCTGACAAAATGAGGAGGGAAAAATAAATGACAAACAATCCTTCATTCATGTCCCGGCTCTTTCCTCGAAAGCCATCGAAACATTGTCATCTGGCAGGTCTTCTGACTCACTCCCTGACCAAACCACCTTCCCATCCATTATCGACAGTGGCATTTCTTGATGTTTAGCCATTCATTCCGAGTTTACAGCAGCGGGACTGTTCAGGATTCACACCTGATTCCCTTTTAAGTCCGTTTCCAACGAACAGACACCAAATGACAGACTCATATTCATTCACGAATCCACGGCAAAAATAGAAACTTTTCAGAAAACAAAAAAGTTAAAATTGAAACTTATAGAAAACAAAATTGCCGAAAAGACAATCAAAGTTTTCCATTTTACTCCAACCATCTTATTCGGCAATATACATCAATTTATTGAATATCTATATATTAACTCAAAAACAACATCATTTATCATCAACGATATAATGACAAAAAATTTTCCTAAAATAAAATTATTACAATTCAGAAGCCTCACTATCTTCCACCGATTTATTTTTCTGTTGTTCCAGAAATTCAACCCAAATACGAGCAGCCTCTTCAACTGTTTTGACACACGGACGTTTCTTATAATAGGCCTCCGTTCGTTCTTCCGGCACCGGATTATCATGTTTTTTCTTGTCCAATCCCAACAACTCTGCACAGATCAACGAACCATTCCTCTTCACAAACTCATCAGCCAACTGCTGCACCACCCGATAGTTCGCTTCCTTACCTGCCCTGTCCGCACCCTCCACACAGCCGGTTTCCAAACCTGCCAAGACAAACATTCCGCAAGCCGCTCCACATGTCATACGCATCCGTCCGATTCCTCCACCAAATGAAGCAGACATCCGCAATGCCTGTTCCTCCGTATAGCCATACATATCTGCAAATGCCGCACATACCGACTGCGAACAATTATATCCGGCACGGAACAGCTCCACAGCCCTTTCTATTCTCTCTTCCATCATAACGGTCTGTTTTTATACATATCCTCAAAATTAGAATAAGTGCCGTTGATTTTTTTAGCCTCTTCCCCCTCCGGATTCAGTTCCATCGCTTTTTTCAAATCTTCGAACGAACCATTCTTATCCCCTTTCATCAAACGCGCACGTCCACGTTCGCTATAAGCCTTGGCAAAATCAGGTTTCAATTCAATCGCCTCATCAAACAGCTCAATTGCCTCATCCGGCTGCTCACGCGCAATAAAAAGACTTCCCAATTGCAGATATGCCTGTTCATTGAAAGGATTCAGCTCTATCACATAACGGTAATCCTGCTCCGCCTCTTCGCATTGTTTCAATACTTCATGAAGTTGTCCTCTCACCAGATAGGCCTGTTCCTCCTCCGGCACCAACTCCACAGCCTTCTCTGCATCCTGCAACCCGTCCGTATAGCCACCCGTAGCCAACATCACTTCGGCCCGCAACAACCACGCAGCCGCATAATCTTCCTTACCGGCTATTGCCTGCGACAGACTGACAATCGCCCCGATATTATCTCCGGTCATCTTTTTGGCGCGTCCTGCCAAATAATAAGCTCTCACTTCGGTATTATCCAACTCTGCCGCCCGTTCGCAATCTGCAATCACGTCAGCATAACGTTCAATCATATAGTTAAGATTTGCCCGCAACAACATCACCGCCACATTATCCGGTTCTTCTTCCAGCAAACGACCGGCCATCTCCACAGCCTCCTCCGTCTTATCCTCCCGCGAATAAGCCGTCACCAGATGCTCCATCACCTCCACATCTTTCTGAATCTTCAACGCCTCATTAAAACACCGGATAGCATAAGCTATCTTCCCCACCTTCAAAGCCTTGATTCCATCATATTTCAGCACATCAAAATTTTTCTGTGCCTTTACTTCTGCAGTTTCTTCTCCCTCACCAAAGAAAAGGGACTTAAAAAAGTTTGCCATAGTTCATATTTTACAATAACGATGACAAAAATACAAATTATATCCTCACCATAAAATATATCAGAGCCAAAGCCATCGACATCAATACCAACCGAACCCTCTCCTTCCTTTTTATATAAATTTGATTTATAACCAACCCTTGAAAA
The DNA here is from genome assembly GCA_905193145.1 of uncultured Odoribacter sp. Next base: position 61,865 of record CAJJNP010000001.1, read on the forward strand.
GACCCTAACAGCAAAGGATAAAAAAATTCGGTGCCGTATAAAAACAGCACAGAAACTTCATATAAAGCCTTATTCTTTATTTTTTCAATTCATTCAATTCCCTCTTAGGCAGGAGTACCCGATGCATTTCTGGACCTTTAATCTCATCTTTCACATCAAACTTTTTCTGCAAACGGATATCTGTAGAAGAAGTTCCCCACAATGCCCGGTATTTGCCGGCTTCTACTTGCCAACAAGAGGATGACTCGTCAAAAGATGACAAATCAGACTTTTTAACCACCATCTTCACCGTTTCGCTCTCTCCCGGAGCCAACAAACGCGTTTTAGCAAATGCCCGCAATTCCTTTTCCGGTTTTACCATATCAAGTCCCGGAGCTGCAACATACAGTTGCACAACTTCTTTACCGGGAACCTTTCCGCTATTGGTGACAGTGCATGAAAACTCATAGCCGACATCTGTCTTGACACAAATGGGTTTACTATATTTAAAATCAGTATAGGACAGTCCGTATCCAAAGGGATAAGCTGTTGCGACATCAAAGGAATCAAAATAACGGTAGCCCACAAAAATTCCCTCTTCATAAAGCGTATAGTCTACATTGGGACGATCCACGCCTTTGGCTCCCGTGAAAAATTCCCGATAAATATTTACTGCCTCCTCCGCTTCTATCACCGGAAAGTTTTTTGAAGATGCAGCATCTTCATAACGGATAGGAAATGTCATTGGCAGTTTACCTGAAGGACTGACTTTTCCTGACAGTATATCAGCCAATGAATTACCGCTTTCCTGACCGCCTTGCCATGCTACCAAGATAGCATCCGGCAAATCGCGCCAAGAAGCAGTTTCAACAACACCGCCGATATTCAATATCACCACTACACTCTTGCCTGCCTGATGAAACAACTCTGTCACTTTTTTCAACATCTGCATCTCATCATCACATAAATTAAAATCATCTTCTACACGACGGTCTGTATATTCGCCCGCATTCCTACCGATTGTGACCATTGCGATATCTGCCTCCTCTGCTTTCTTACGCAATACTTCATCCGGCAGATTGTATTCCAATATACGGGGAGGTGTAACATGCATATATTTCTTTTTATCAATTTTTGCCTCTTCCTCATCGATATATTCTTCATACATTTTCTTGATTCCGGCATCCATTTTATAACCGGCATGCTGAAGTCCTTCCTCTAAAGATACGGTATAAGCCTCTGCCACATCTCCACTACCAGTACCTCCCGCAACAGCACGATAGGATGTATTACCAAACACTGCAATTGTCTTAATATCATCACTTAGAGGCAAAGTCTGCTGTTCATTCTTTAAAAGCACCATACCTTCAGTAGCCACATCCCGAGTAATAACAGCATGCGCCTTTAAGTCAGGATTATCAGAAAAGACATATCCTTTGAAACGAGGCGTCTGCAATATCAACTCCAAAATACGCCGCACATTTCTATCCACATCTGCCATGGCAAGACGCCCGTCCTTCAATGCCTGGCGGATACTGTCCTGCTGGCGTACTTTACCCGGCATGATTAAATCATTACCGGCAACCACTTGTGCCACAGCATCCCTACCACCGAACCAATCTGTTACAACAATACCTTTATAACCCCATTCATCACGCAATATTGTCGTCAACAAATCATAGCTCTCAGAAGTGTATTCACCGTTTATTTTGTTATAAGAAGACATTACAGTCCAAGGCTTGGCTTCTTTTACCACCATCTCGAATCCCTTCAGATATATTTCCCGCAAAGCACGGGGAGATACAATAGCATCATTGGCGATACGGTTAGTCTCTTGATTATTTACGGCAAAATGCTTGATAGAAGTTCCCACTCCACTGGACTGAATACCTTGAACCATTGCCGTCGCCATACAACCAGTCAAATAAGGGTCTTCGGAGTAATATTCATAATTACGCCCGCAAAGCGGATTACGATGAATATTCAATGCCGGAGCCAATAATATATCACAATTATATTCCAACACTTCATTTCCCATAACCTTACCCACGAGATTCACCAATCCGGTATTCCAAGTAGAAGCCAAAACGGTCGGCACCGGGAAAGCTGTACAATAATAAGTCTGCTTGCTACCTTCACGCTCCTGATCAATTCGCAGACCGGAAGGACCGTCAGCGAGTACCATCGCCGGAATTCCCAAACGCTCCACAGGATAGGTCGTTCCTGCAGCTCCGGGTACAATCTTATCTGTATAACCGACAGCTGCCCTTAAATCCTCCGTCACCTCTCCGGCTCCTGTCAACAAACGAATTTTTTCATCAGTGGTCATTGCTTTGATTACCTCATCAAGAGGCGACTTGCCCAATTTAGGCAATTCATCAGCCCTCACTCCCCAAATCGGAGCAAGCAAACAAAATAAAAATAGAAATCTGCTCATTACGGTAAAATATTTTTAATCCGTTACAAATTTCAACAATTCCCAATCAACGACAATGATTTTAAGCAAGAATCACTCCCTACAACTTTATTTCTTGATATATATCAAGCCACCTATAATTTACCGGCACGTATACGACTTAATGTTTCAGGAGTCATTCCTAATAAAGATGCAACATATATCTGGGGTGCTCTACGTATAATTTCAGGATGTTCTCGTTCCAACTGACGATAACGCTCCCCCACAGACTGCCGACACCGGGCATCTGCCTTCTTTTGAGAAATCAATAACGAACTTTCCAGAATAGCACAATACAATCTCAGAATTTCAGGATTTTTATCCATCAAATAGTGTAAACCATCATAGGGCACTTCGTAAATCACACTAGGTTCCAAAGCTTCAACATAAAAAGCTCCGGGCATCTGACGGATAAAACTCTCCAAGCAGACAAAAAGATGGTCTTCATAGGTGATATGTTCTGTCACTTCTCGTTTTTTCTTCCAATAAAATTGACGCACCATACCCTCCATAACCATCCCCATTGAACGGGCAATTTCTCCCTCTTGCAAAAAAAAATCACCTTTAGACAACTCTCGGCGGACTAGTATTCCGGTAAGCTGCACCACACTTTCCTCACTTAGCGGGATTGTGTGGGCGGCTATACGTTCCGCGGCTTTACGGCATTCGTCCATATTTTTATATATGCATCACTGTGCGACCATCATTCATGTGATAAACCTTCATCAGATCGGCTGTCATACACGAATGGACCGGCAATACGGTTATAATGTCACCGACATGCAGATTTGCCAAAAATTCATCTGTACAACGCACAATTCCATGCTCTTGAGAAAGAGAGACGACTTCCACTCCCGGCACAACATCCCCCCAATAATCACTATGATTTTCCACAACTAATCCATATAGAGGGCGATCACCTTCACGACTGATATATTCCTTCGAGAAATGAACTCCACCTCCATAAATCACCGCTTCGTTTCTATCCAAATTAATATCCACTACCGGACATTTTACAGCCATCGCTATATTATACCAATCACACGAACCTATCTGCATCTGGGTTACATCATAAAAGACAAAATTACCCGGACGGATTTCATCAGCGACACCAAACCGGTCAGCCAACGAACAAGATGGCGTATCTCCAATCGAAATTTTCAATTGTGGGTAACGGTCTATATATCTCTCCTTTATATTTTTCAGCATCCGGAGATTGTCTTTGTGAATTTGCATGATTTCTTCCTTAGAACGAGCATGATAAGTATGACCGGCATGAGTCAGAAAACCTTCAAATTTTATATTTACATCCGGAGCTACAATATTGATTATACGGTCAATCTTTTCATAATTGTTAGCATCAACTCCATCTCTATGGTAGCCGGTATCCACTCCTAAATAAACGCCCACGGGATATTTCAAACATTCTGACAATTGCCGTGCTCCTTCAGAATGCACCAACAATAGATTCAATCTTATTTTAGATGCCAAAGCATTTATTTTTTCATGCTCCAAACAATTCACCGGGAATGCTACAGTAATATCATTCCATCCCCATTCTGCAAATTTCATAGCCATATTCAATGACGATACCGTTATCTTCTCCACACCACTTGCCCGAAACCATTCTCCGATTTCACGTGACTGGTGTGTTTTAAAATGAGGCCGAAAAGTCACACCGGCAGCCTTTGCCTTCTGTGCCATACGGGCAATATTGCTCTTGCAGATTTCTTCATTCAGAACCATTGTCGGCTCTATCACTGGAATTATATTACTCATAAGAATGACATTTTAAACTTATTCCACAAAGGTAAAAAAGACAAAAATAAAAAACAAGCGCAGCAAAAAATGTATCTTGCTGCGCTTGCATTTATCTTAATATTCCAGCTTATCCGCGGATAGCCGTAATTCCAGGCAACTCTTTCCCTTCGATGTATTCCAACAATGCACCGCCTCCGGTAGATACGTAACTTACTTTATCCGCCAAACCGAATTGATTAATTGCAGCCACGGAGTCACCGCCTCCAATCAATGAAAAAGCTCCATGTTCTGTTGCCCGAACAATAGCATCAGCAACAGCCTTAGTTCCTTCAGCAAATTTCGGCATTTCAAAAACTCCTACCGGACCATTCCACAAAATAGTTTTCGATTCTTCAATTACTTTTGCAAAACGCTCGCGAGTCTCAGGACCGACATCCAGACCCTCCCAGCCATCAGGAATATTCATCGGATCACAAATCTGTACATTGGCATCATTACTGAAGCTATCACCGATCACAGCCTGATCTGACAATACCAAATTCACACCTTTCTCTTTAGCGATACGGATAATATCCAATGCTAAATCAAATTTATCTGTTTCACAAATTGAAGCTCCGACATGACCGCCTAAAGCTGCTTTGAATGTATATGTCATTCCGCCTCCCAAAATCAAATTATCAACCTTATCCATCAAATTCATGATAATATCAATCTTAGAAGACACTTTAGAACCTCCCATAATTGCTGTAAACGGACGTTGCGGATGTTGCATCACATTATCAACAGCCTTCAATTCTCCTTCCATTACATAACCGAACATCTTATCATTCGGGAAATAAGATGCAATCAACGCTGTGGATGCGTGTGCACGGTGGGCTGTGCCAAATGCATCATTAATCCAAACATCTGCCAATGATGCAAGATCTGCAACAAATTTCTTTTGAGACTCCTTAACTGCTGCTTTTGCCGTTTTTTTCTCCTCATCAGAAGCGTCCTCAGCCAAACCACGAGGCTTCCCTTCTTCCTCAGCATAAAAACGTAAGTTCTCTAACAACAACACCTCTCCCGGTTTCAGCTCTGCAGCCTGTGTTTTCGCACTCTCGCCAATACAATCATCTGCAAATTTCACCGGTGTTCCCAACAACTCTTCCAAATGTTTCAAAATATGTTTCAATGAATATTTTGCATCTACTTTTTTGGGACGTCCAAGATGAGACATCAAAATCACAGAACCACCTCCGGCAAGCACCTTCTTAATCGTCGGAACGGCAGCCCGCATACGGGTATCATCTGTTATCTCAAATTTGTCATTCAATGGCACATTGAAATCAACGCGAATCAAAGCTCTCTTCCCTTGAAAATTGTAAGTGTCAATTGTTTGCATATACTCTTTATTAATGATTAATATATTCTTTCCATACGGCAATACCGCTTTTCAGTTAGTAAAATTAGAAAGAAAAAACATCGCTGCAAAATATTTTCCCCATAAACCTCTGTATTTTCATTCACAAACGATTGTACCTTCAATTACTAGTAACCTACACCAAAAAAGAATTCATTATATAAAATAGATATAATAGTATCATCTTTTATCATAATTTTGCAGCATGAACATTCACGAACAATATATGCAAAAAGCATTGGCAGAAGCCAAACAGGCTGCGGAAGAAGGCGAAATTCCCGTAGGAGCCATTGTCGTATGCAAAGATAGAATTATAGCCAAAGCACACAACGAAACAGAAAAACTAAACGATGTAACAGCACATGCCGAAATGCTCGCCGTTACCATGGCCAGTTCATACTTAGGAGGCAAATATTTGAACGAATGCACCCTATATGTTACCATGGAACCTTGCACCATGTGTGCCGGAGCCTTAGCATGGGCACAATTAGGAACATTAGTAATCGGAGCTCCAGACTCCCACCGGGGATTTTCCCGCCTCTCCCCATCCGTACTACACCCCAAAACCATTGTTATACGAGATATTTTACCAAACCAATGCAGTCAGATTGTAAAAGACTTCTTTGCACAGAAAAGAGGAAAAAAAGGAGGCAATCTATAAAAAGCAGGAACAATAACGGGAAAACTCCTCCCAAAAACCGGGGAATGATTTAGAGACCACCTCCTTGTTTTGAATCTCAAGAGTAGGAAATCTTGATTTTGCCAAAGCAAAAGCCATTGCCATACGATGATCTCCATACGTACGTATACTAAAAGAATCCTCTACCGGACATCTCTCTCCTTTCCAATACAAACATGTGTCATCAGAAGAAACTTCCACCTTGAAGCCTAAACGAGCCAATTCAACCGCAAGGGCTGTTAGACGGTCTGTTTCTTTTATCACCAAAGTTTCTACTCCCCAAAACGTAAACGGAATATTCAACAAACAACAAGCAACTGCAAAAGTCTGTACCAAATCAGGCATAGAAGTAAAATCATATTCCAACGTTTTTACCTGCATCGGCTGTTTGGAAAGCAGAGCCCCCTCTTGAACGAATGACGAAACAATCCCCAATTTTTCCCACAACGAAACCTGCTGCGCATCACCTTGAATACTATTTCCCGTCAGACCAGACAGCAAAAAAGGCTGTGTTTTTTCAGATACAGCATACAGCCCATAAAAATAGGAAGCAGCCGTCCAGTCAGCTTCAATCCGATAAACATCCGGCGGAATATAATCCCCGGGAAATACTCGGATACCATCTGCTTTCCAATCCACCCGTGCACCGAAATCACGCATTACTCGCATGGTCATCTCTATATAAGCTCGAGAAACCACCTTCCCATTCAAATGAATCATAAGTCCATTAACCATATACGGAGCCACCATCATCAAAGCCGAGATATACTGGCTACTGACAGAAGCAGAAATAGTGATCTCCCCCCCCATAAGAATAGAACCGACTATCCGCAAAGGAGGGAAGCCCGATTCCCCCAAATATTCAATACGTGCTCCCAACTGGTTTAAAGCATCCACCAAAGGTCCTATCGGACGCTGTAACATACGGGAAGAGCCTGTCAAAGTCCAATGCCCTACAATACGGGAAAGAAAAGCTGTCAAAAAACGCATAGCCGTACCAGCATGTCCGACATCAAAACAATTATCGGAAGAATTAAGCACTTCATTCATAATATGCGTATCATCACAATCAGCCAAATTTTCCGGCATCAGCACTCCATCTGCCATTGCATTAATAATCAATACTCGATTCGAAATGCTTTTAGATGCTGGCAAATGAATTATTAAAGACTCTCTTTTCATCGTTTCCATTATATTAGATCTGTTCCAACGCTTCAATTATTTCATCCCGTTCACAATATTGATTAACAACAAACTCACCGATTGATTGTAACAAAGTAAAATTCACACCAGGATGTTCATTCTTTTTATCGTGAAGCATCAATTGATAAAGATTCTCTCGATTATCAATACACGCACAAGAAGGATATAGTTCACGAATAAAGCTACGGATACTTTCATACAACTCCTTATCAAATCCCACCTTCTTCACAGAAAGATAAAGTTCAGCAATCATACCGTAAGCTACAGCATCTCCATGATAAATATCCAGATGACGATCAATAGCTACACTTTCTATTGCATGTCCCACCGTATGCCCAAAATTCAGAGCTTTACGAATCCCCTTCTCACAAGGATCTTTCCGGACAATTGCATTTTTCACGGCAACAGACTTTTGAATCAATGTCAAAAAACCGATTCTGTCAACATTAGACAAGTCCACCCGCATCAGCTCTGTCCAATGCTCCTCATCGGACAACAGACCATGCTTGAGCATTTCTGCAAAACCGGACAATACCTGTCTATAAGGGAGCGTTGACAAAAAAGAATTATCGATTATTACTTGACGGGGCACAGAAAAAGTGCCGATCTCATTTTTCAGTCCATTAAAATTCACTCCGGTTTTACCGCCTACAGAAGCATCAACCTGCGATAACAATGTAGTCGGAATATTCACACAAACAATACCACGCTTAAAACAAGACGCTGCAAATCCTCCCATATCTGTAATTGTTCCACCCCCTAAATTCACTAACACGGAATTCCGGCGCGCACAATTACCGGACAGCACTTTCCACACTTCCGTCACACTCTCAAGCGTCTTAAACTGTTCACCCGCCCCCAAAACAATACAATTGCAGGCTGGCAAATCCAACTGGAGATGCTCCATACAACAAGTCCGACTATTACTATCCATCAACAAATAAATATCCGATGACGAAATATTTTGCAACAACCGCTTTAATGCAACGCCACTCTCACGGGTAAATATAATACTATCCATAACAGACTCAATTTGAAGCAAAATTAAAAAGATATTTGCAAAAGGGTTTTCTTCTCCAATTAAAATTCATAATTTTGATATCGTTTATTGTTACAACTTCAAATAATATGAATATTGAAAGCACTGTACAAGCACACGTTGCGACCAGTTTTATTCCCAAATTAAACAGCAACTTATGCCTCCCTATATATGACAAATGCGGCGGCATAGAAGGATTTTTCCGTGAATCTACAGAAGCATTCAACGCTATTTGTAGAACATTCAACATTCTCCCGGAACAAATCAACCGCACCCAGGCTCTGGAAAACGCCAAACGGGAATTGGAAGAAATCCACCGCCACCATATAAATATATGTACAATAGAAGATCAAAGTTATCCTATCCTGTTAAAACAATGTGAGGATATCCCCTTGACACTATATTATAAAGGCAATATACAAACCTGCAGCGAAGACAAACATCTGGCAATCGTCGGCACACGCCATGCTTCTACAAGATACCAAGACTTAGTGAATATCGTATTGACAGATTTGCAACTCATGGGCCATCATCCTATCATTGTCAGCGGTCTAGCTTACGGAATAGATGCAGCAGCCCATAGAGCCAGTCTAAAAAATGGATTACGTACCTTTGCCGTCTTAGGACATGGCCTGCACATGGTCTATCCGGCATCCCATAAACGTCTGGCAGATGCCATATTAGAATCCAACGGAGCATTAATCAGCGAATTCCCTTGCATTGCCAGCACCCATCCAAGCAACTTTCTAAAACGCAATCGGATTATTGCAGGAATGTGCCAAGCCACACTCGTAGCAGAATCTGCTGTTAAAGGAGGAGCCATGTCTACTGCCAGGACAGCCTTATCTTATAATCGGGATGTTATGGCATTCCCAGGACGACCGGATGATCCCTACTCAGCAGGCTGCAATGCTTTGATCAAAGAAAATGTTGCAGCACTGGTTGAAAACTGCAAAGACATCGTCCGGATATTAGGTTATCCCGAACGTACAATAGAAGACCAACAATTAAAACTGGATTTATTCGGAGATTCCGATAAAGAAGAACAAATTCTCAAACTACTCCGTCAAAATGGCGATTTACACATAGACCAATTAGCGCAAATAAGTCAAATAACAGACGGGACACTGCCGGCTTTACTGCTACAATTGGAATTAGAAGGCAAGATTTTAAGTTTATAATTACAAAAATACACAACGAAAAAATAATATTTCCAATCCATACTAACAGATTATCAATAAAAATGCCTTTTTTAATATCAAACTGAAAGTAATAAAGGCAGCAATTAAAGAAAATTTAATCTAAAAAAGTTTTGAGTTGAGAAATAATTCCCTAATTTTGACGTGCGAAAACGTTTGAAATACTCATACTAAAAATTATACAAATGAGACCAGAGATTAAAGAATTCATGGATGCCTTAAAGGCAAGAACAGTGGGCGAAGCAGAATTTCACCAGGCTGTAGAAGAGGTTATTGAAACCGTTTGGGATACCTATCAGGCTAACCCGAAATACAAAGCAAACAAGATCCTGGAAAAAATGGTAGAACCGGAAAGAGTAATCATGTTCCGTGTACCTTGGATTGACGATAAAGGTGAAGTTCAGATCAACCGCGGTTACCGTGTTCAGTTCAATAGCGCTATTGGACCGTACAAAGGAGGTTTGCGTTTCCACCCGTCAGTAACATTGGGCGGATTGAAATTCTTAGGTTTTGAGCAGACTTTCAAAAACTCTCTGACAACTCTGCCTATGGGTGGTGGTAAGGGAGGTTCAGACTTCAACCCGAAAGGAAAATCAGACAATGAAGTTATGCGTTTCTGCCAGAGCTT
>CAJJNP010000002.1 GCA_905193145.1 uncultured Odoribacter sp.
ACGACCCCGAGATTACAAATCACGTGCTCTGGCCAGCTGAGCTAAAGAGGCATTCTTTATTTAAAAAGGGTAAGCTTACTATGTCGCACCGCTACGACCACATACCTTTGCTGCCTTCCGACCCTGGAGGGTTCTGTAGGAGCTGGTCGCATAGGACTTACCCGGGCACAAAAGTACAAAAAGTTATATTGCTGCCAAACTTTTCAGGCTTTTTTTACACGGAAAAGTTACATTTTTCTTACAACAAACTGATAACCACAGCATAAGCACCTAAATTAAATCTCTTATAACTTACCCGATTTTTCTTTCAACGCAACCAAGTGCTGATACATTTTCAATGCTCCCCAGGCATCTGTTGCCGCATAATGAATCTGAGCATCAGACAATTGAGGCGCATCCCAATTCGTCACTCGCTGTCTTTTTGAAATTTTCACGCCAAAAATGATTGCCATCAATTTTGAAAAAGATTTATCGAGAATACCGAACTTTTCTGCAAATTCTTGCAAATCGACAAACGAAGCCGGCATAAAATCCCCTTGTTTTCTCAAATTACGGATATCATCTCTAATTCCGACTCCTATTTTTATAATACTAGAATCTGCAAGCAGAGATTGCAAAGATGTAGGGAAACCACATTTATTCAAACGGAACAAATAAACCACCTCCGGAGTTGCCAATTGAAGCAAGCCAACTTTATACACTTCGCCCTTATGAAAAGCCGGCCTGGTTTCTGTATCAAATCCCAAAAGTGAACTCATCCTCAAAGATTCCGCAATAGCATCTACCTGTTCCTCATCCTCTACAACCACAATTTCACCATCATATACAAATAAAGGCAATTTCTCAATCTCCTCCTTTGTAATGCTTTGCTTTAACATATTCTCCATGGCATCCTTTTTAATCTTCGCTTCGAACCTCAAAAACAACATGATGAATTGCTCGCAACACACCAACACAAGCTTTTCCCCAATATAGCTCAAAACTGTTATTCAATTGCCACAAAACTTCTCCAATAACTTCCGGTATTCCACAGCGGAATGAAGAAATAAAATTTTTCAAATCCTGATAGATATCACACACTTTTTCGGCTATTGAGTGTACAACAGGCGCTTCACTATATTGCATATTATCATCAAATACTTCAAGATACTCATCATATTCACCCAACAAACGATGCAATTCTCCATACAGATAATTGTAATCATCTTCGGTCACAAAATCTTCAGTCAATCCACTTTCTTCTGATTCACTTTGTGGTAAAAGTGAACCTTTTAAATAAATCAACGGGATAAATTTTTGCAAACGCAAAACAAATTCTTTACGAGACATCTGAGGTGCGGTTTCTACAAAATCACAAAACTCTTTACAAACAGCTACAAATTCCAAAACCTCTTTACTGTACCCAACGTGTTGAAAATCTTCCATAATGCATAGTTAAAAAAAAGAGGTTAATGAATAACCTCTTTCATAAAAACAAATTCCCTTATCAGAGCCAATTGCGAGACTTGAACTCGCGACCTACGCATTACGAATGCGTTGCTCTACCAGCTGAGCTAAATTGGCATTAACCGATTGCAAAAGTAATAATTTTTCGTAATAATAACATGAAAACACCCAAAAAAAGTCCCTCCAAGATAATATTATAAAATATCTTTACCAACCACCCGGAAAACCTGCTTCAATTCGCATCCATCCTGATCTGTCAGTGTAAGTCTATATGATCCTTCTTGCAACCAAAATTCCATTTGGTGTCTATTTTGAGTCATGCCCATATATTTATCATCAATATACCAATATATTTTCGCATCCGCCGAACGATGGACCGCTTCAAAAACAACATTTCCAGGCTTTGCTCCAAAATCCCGAGGAATAAAAACCCTCACGCCCGGCTGTGGATAAATCATCTCCATCACATCTTCGTTACCAGGATTACATCCTGGACGATAAGGTGGAAGCTTTTTATAATCAGAATGCGTTCTACAATAATACCATTCTTGGACCGGGGGTAATACAAACCAAGATTTACGCTTCATACTATACACCGATTCACAATCGGAAGTAACACGCCAAGTCTCTGTAGAATCCAAATTGATTATCTGATGATAAGGACATAAGCCGGTACGCATTCCATTTTCACATACATAAATAGAATCCAATTCTTCACAAAAAACAGAAGGTCGGCAACCACTTTTTCGACAAACCGCTGTCAAGCTCATTTCTTCTCTTGGCTCATAAAATCGACGGCGACAAGGCAACAATCCAGCCACTTCAAATAATATAGGAGCAGCAGCCCTAACTCCAGTTAACCCCGGACGTCCTTCTCCATCAGCATTCCCCACCCATACACCGACAACATAATCCGGATTTACCCCTATCGCCCAGGCATCCCGAAAGCCGAAACTTGTTCCCGTCTTCCAGGACAAATTCAATGCAGAAACAAAATGCTTCCATCCCGATTCCATTTCCGGACGCTCCACCTGCTCCATAGCCCGAAATGTTTGCCAGATAGCTGCAGCCTGCAAAATGCCAGATGGCTGAGACTTTTGCTTACATCTCAATGAATCACGTTTCTGCCACAATTTCAAACGCGAAAATTCTCCATCATAATATTGCCCATCTTCATTCCCATAATGATTCAAAACAGAAGCCATTCCTCCATATAAATTGCACATATCCCACAAAGATGTTTCAGCACCACCCAAAATCAAACTCAGTCCATAATGATCTGCTGGTCGGGTCAATGAATTTAATCCCAATTCTTTCAAGTCATCATAAAAACGTACATAAGTATAATCACGCAACAACCTTACAAAAGGAATATTCAATGATTGTGCCAAAGCCTGAGAAGCCGGTACTGTCCCCTTGAAATCCTTACTGAAATTTGAAGGCGCATACCCTCCAAAGCGAGACGGGATATCTGCCACCAACATATCAGGCAAGATAAAACCACTCTGCAGCATCATCGCATATAAAATTGGCTTAAAGATACTTCCAGAGCTTCTATTTGCTTGGATAATATCCACATCATTTCCCCGGCTACCTACACGCGCCTTACTATTGCCGACATAAGCTCTTACCTCTCCTGTCGGTATATGAGCCACCAACACAGCCACATTATATACATAATTCTGACTCAACATCGCTGCATGACGTTCAACAATATCATTCACTTGGCGCTGCAAGATACCATCTATATAAGACACCACCGTTCCCCCCTTTTCTTTTTGGGCACGAGCAAGCAAATGAGGAGCCAGCGAAGGTCTCTCAAACAAATGAGCCGGTAACGGCTCTTTCAAGGCTAACTCATAAGAATCATCAGAAATAATACCATACTTATGCATTCTTGCCAACAAACGATCGCGTTTATTTTTCAGTTGCAGATTATTTTTACCAGGATAAATCAGTGAGGGCGCATTAGGTAATACTGCCAACAAAGCAGCCTCAGCCCAACTCAACTCTTTAGGACTGCGATTAAAATATTTCAACGAAGCCGCTTGTAATCCTACAACATTTCCACCAAATGGAGCATGAGTTGCATAAAGCTCCAAAATTTCCTTTTTAGAATAACTTTGTTCCAGACGTATAGTTAGGACAAGCTCCTTGATTTTTTCCCATATGGTCCGAGGAGGATTATCACGAAACAAACGCACCACTTGCATGGAAAGAGTACTACCTCCGCTCACAATCCGACCGTTCTTTATATTTGCGATCAAAGCCCTAACAATTGCCCACCAATCAACACCCCGGTGATATATAAAATTCTTATCCTCAAACATGAGTAACGACAACACATACCGCTCCGGCAATTCATGCATATCTTCAAAACGCATCTGCCCATCCGCTGCCACTTGCATATCAATAATCTCTCCCTTCCGATCCAGCAAAACTGTAGCATAAGGCTTATCAAACAGAGGCGTCGGCAATAAATTCCACCACAACACAATTAGCACAAAAAGAAAACCGCAGGCAAACCAAATCGTCTGCTGCGGTCTTTTTCCTATCTGAATGAACGCTATTTTACCCATCTATTTCTTACTACAATACTCATACAATCCGCCGACAGCATCCTCCAACAAATCCAACACCAATTCAAAGCCATCAGCACCTTCATAATAAGGATCAGGCACCTCCTTGTATTCTGTATATTTACGACAAAAATCTGTCATTCTGAATATTTTTGTCCGTTCTTCATCATTTTCTGCCAACAAGTTCAACTGCCGAATGTTTTGTTCATCCATTCCAATAATCATATCAAATTCCAAAAAATCAGCAGAAGGATAAAATGCCCGCGCCCTACTATCCAGAGAATAACCCCTCATACTGGCATGCTTCCGCATCCTTGCGTCCGGCAAAGCACCAGCATGTCCTCCATATAACCCAGCAGAATCAATATAAAAATTAGCATCTCGCCTGTTTTTCCTTACCAAATCTTTCATAATCCCCTCCGCTCCAGGCGAACGACATATATTCCCGAGGCAAACAAATAAAATCTTCTTCATATCAATTGAACAAAGAATCTACAAACTCTTCTCGATTAAACACTTGCAAATCCTCTATTTTCTCTCCGACTCCTATATATTTCACCGGTATTTTAAACTGATCCGATATTCCTATTACGACCCCTCCTTTGGCTGTTCCATCCAATTTAGTAATTGCAAGTGCATTTACTTCCGTCGCCAACGTAAATTGTTTTGCCTGTTCATAAGCATTCTGACCGGTAGATCCATCCAATACCAACAACACCTCATTAGGAGCATCCGGCAATACCTTTTTCATAACGTTCTTAATTTTTGTCAGCTCATTCATCAAATTAATCTTGTTATGCAAACGTCCGGCTGTATCTATAATCACAACATCAGCACCATCATTTTTAGCCTTATTCAATGTATCATATGCAACAGAAGCAGGATCCGAACCCATACCTTGTTTTACAACAGGCACTCCAACACGTTCCGCCCAAATCACCAACTGATCAACAGCGGCAGCACGAAATGTATCTGCAGCACCCAATACCACTTTTTTACCGGCTTCTTTGAATTTATAAGCCAACTTGCCAATTGTCGTAGTTTTACCTACTCCATTCACGCCAACTACCATAATAACATAAGGCACTCCGTTATTCGGCAAATCAAATGAATCATTGTCATTTACGGTATTTTCCTTAAGCAAAGCGGCAATCTCTTCACGCAGAACCTTATTCAGTTCGTCTGTTCCTAAAAATTTATCACGTTGTACCCTTGCCTCTATTCGCTCAATAATCCGGACTGTTGTATCAACACCAACGTCAGATGAAATCAACACTTCTTCCAAATTATCCAACACCTCATCGTCTACTTTAGACTTACCGACCACAGCACGTGCCAATTTCTTAAATACGCTTTCCTTTGTCTTTTCCAGACCTTTATTCAACGTTTCTTTCTTTGCTTTTCCAAATAAACCGAATAATCCCATGCTAAAATTTCGCTATACGTTAGAAGCCACTAAAATACAAATAATTTTAAATTCTCAGACATAAAACACAAAAGATTTTAAACCTTATCGGCGACAAACTTCTCAATTATCTCAAACGGTTTGCGTTAAAGTGTGGAGCAGCCTTTATATGAAAAAATACAGCCGAAAACACCGTTAAAATTGCCCCTAACAAATAAGCATAATTAAAACCATCCAAAGCCTGACCGATAACACCTCCCAACATCAAACCCACTCCTATTCCAACATCCCAACTGGTCAGATAAGTAGAAGTTGCCGTCCCCCTCTGATTATTAGGAGCCAAATTCACAAACAATGTATTAAATGCAGGAAACATCGTGCCAAAGGCAATCCCCAACAACAACGCTATGACCAAAAACAAACAAGAAGTCAGAATGGGAAAACCGAGCATCAGATAGCGACAAACAAAAAGAGAAGCAAAACCAACAACAGCCATATACATTCCCAACTGAATTACCCAAGTAATCCGACCTTTATCCACTTGCTTTCCTGAAAAAATCCGCGAAACAGCCAAACCAACCGCCATACACGTAAAAAACAATCCTGATGATATCCTGATACCGATTTCATCAGCATACATAGCCACATACGTCGTTGTCATTCCATATGGAATAGATAACAATAACAGAGCAAAACCCGCCGGAATCCCCTTTACCAACAAAAATCGATCCAAAGACAAAGGTTCTCTTTTCACAGGAGCTTTATAAGAAGTTTTTACAAGTCCGGCCATAACCACACCCAAACATCCTGATAATAAAGAACTGCTAAAAATAACTTCATATGAACATGTATTGTGCATAAAAAGTCCTACCATCGGTCCGAAACTCATGGCTATATTATTAGCTAGCCCATAATATCCTAACCCTTCTCCCCTTCGCTCCGAAGGTAAAATATCAATAACAATTGTATTTCCAGCGACAGACACCATCCCAAAAGCAAATCCATGTACAATACGCAAAGCTATAAAAATAGCCAATACTCCCGTTAACATGTAACCTCCAAAAATCACTGTAAATACAAAATAAGCTAATAAATACAAGGGCTTACGACTGAACGTATCCAGCAAATAACCAGAAAAAGGACGAATACACAAACAGGCAATTGTATAACACGCCAATATAAAACCAATCATCGATTTCCCTGCCATAAACTCTTCTTTCAGATAAAACGGTAATACCGGCATCAGAAGATAAAAAGCAAAAAAAAGCAAGAAATTGGCTGCCAAAATAAAACAAAAGTTCGATGTAAAAAGCTTATTTTTCATAATGCAAATGAACAAAATTTCCATATAAAACGGAAAATAAAGCCTATATTTGTTCAAACTAAGCACTAAGAAACAATGGCAAACTTTGACAACAAACAGATACTGGAATTATTAGAAAAAGCTTCTATTGGTTGGTGGGAAGCAGATTTCAACAAGCAACAATACAAATGCTCCGACATAATCATAAAAAAATTAGGTCTCAACGAAAAAGGTATTATCAGTTTTGACAATTTCCATCGATTGATTCCCCAAGAATATCTGACACAAACGGTCAACGAATTCTACTTCGGCAAAACTCAAAATATTTACGACCACATCTATCCGCTGCAAACCTGTCAAGGCATCCAGTGGGTACGTTCCAAACTATGCTCCCACAAAACAGATACCAACGGAAACATTAAAAACTCCGGTTTCTTGGAATTTCTCAATACTCCCTTTGACAGCATGCCCCAACAAACCGCCGAACAACGAATCAATAATCTGTTTTGCCATCAAAACAGTATATCCCGCTCATTATTTGCCTTGCTCAAAACAGATGATATAACGACCACTATCAACAATATCCTAAGCGAAATTCTTCGAGAATATCCTAAAGGAAGAATATACATAGCAGAATACAACAACACCGACCACACCTACATCTGTCGCTACCAAGCTCATGATAAAAATTTTAAATTCAGCCATCCCATGGAACGCTCGATGCCTATCTTTCCTTGGTGGTGGCAACGCATTGTCACATTTTCAACACCCATTATCCTCAGTAATTTGAATGAATTACCAGAAGAAGCCACTGAAGTATACAAATATCTGGATGCACAAGGAATAAAATCAACTCTTATTGTCCCTATGTATTCCCGCGACGGGGTATGGGGCTGTGCAGGAATTGATATCACTGACAAACAACATATATGGAAAAATGAAGACTACCAATGGTTTTCCTCTATCACCAATATCATCAGCATATGTTTGGAACTTCACCGATCAGAAGAAAATGCCCTGTCTGAAAAACAATATCTCGCCAATCTTTATAAACACATGCCTATCGGCTATTTACGTTTGAAAATAATATATAATGATGAAAATCAAATAATCGACTACTTACTCCTAGATGGCAACGATACCTTTTTCTCTATCTTTGAGACCAACCCAAATACCATTGGGAAAAAAATCAGCGAAATCAATTTTGAATATCACCACATGCTCTCAGATTTTACTGAAATCATCAACAGTGGCAAAGCCTTAGAGCGAGATTATTATCTAAAAAAACAACAGAAATATTGCAAGTGCAACTGTTTCTCTCCTCAAAAAGATGAATTAATATGCCTGCTAACCGACATTACAGAAACATATGCCACCCACCAAGCTCTCGACCATCGAAAACGACTGCTTCGAAATATATACCACAATCTACCGGCAGGGATTGAACTATATGACAAAGACGGCTATCTAATTGACATAAACGATAGAGAAATAGAGATTTTCGGACTCACAAATAAGGAAACTGTATTAGGTCTCAACATTTTCGACAACCCCATCATGCCGGAAGGAATCAAAGAAAAACTAGAAAAAAGCGGACACGCAGACTTTACACTTCACTATGACTTTGACAAACTTAACGGCTATTACAAAACAAATAAAAAAGGAACCATAAACATACAAACCAAGGGAACTGCTCTTCATGATGCCCAAAACAGACGAACCAATTATCTATTAATCAATATTGATCGAACCGAAACCACCATAGCCTACAACAAAATTGAAGAATTCAAAGACTTCTTTAGCTTAATCGGCAAATTCGCAAAAGTTGGTTATGCTCACTTCAATGCCCTGACGTGCGAAGGCTATGCCCTCAGCTGCTGGTATCACAACATTGGCGAAGAAGAAGGGACTCCACTATCACAAATCATAAACATATATAATCACCTACACCCAGATGACAGTCAAGCTCTTCTCCAATCCATGAACTCCATCATACAAGGGAAAATCAAAAAACTGCGTCAAGAGGTAAGGGTCCTGTCACCGGATGGACAAATCGGATGGACACAAATGAATATGATTGTGAGAAACTACTTTCCCGAACAACATATTATAGAAATGTTGTGCATAAATTACGATCTCACCGAACTTAAAAACACAGAAGCCAAGCTTATTCAAGCCAAAGAGCATGCAGAAGAATCCGATCGTCTGAAATCCGCGTTCATTGCAAATATGAGTCACGAAATCCGCACTCCGCTCAACGCAATCGTAGGCTTTTCAAATATTCTGGCAGAGACGGACGATCCGGATGAACGAGCAGAATACCAAGCCATCGTTGAAAAAAACAACGAACTTCTACTCCAACTTATTTCAGATATTCTAGACCTTTCAAAAATCGAAGCAGGCATCCTGGAAATTGTCCATCAACCCGTTGACATAAATGAATTATGTCGCAACACAATCAAAACATTGAAAGACAAAACACCTCAGAATGTAAAACTACTATTTAAACCAGAAAAAAAGGAGTGCCATATTTTAAGCGACCACAAACGCATACAACAAGTATTAAACAACTTCATTAACAATGCCCAAAAATTCACTTCACAAGGCCACATTATTTTAAGCTATGAATGTCAAGGTGAGTATATAAAATTTTATGTACAAGACACAGGCATGGGAATCTCACAAGAAAACCAGCCTCATGTATTCGAGCGTTTTGTCAAATTCAACAATTATATTCAAGGAACAGGCTTAGGACTTTCCATTTGCCACAGCATTGTTCAACAATTAGGAGGAGAAATAGGATTGGATTCTCAAGAAGGCAAAGGTTCCTGCTTCTGGTTTCGCATTCCAACAAATCAATAACTGCGGAATACATTTACTCAAATAAAACAATGGAAACGTGCAAGAGAATAAATTGCACGGGAGGAGAGACTCGAACTCCCGACACCTGGTTTTGGAGACCAGTGCTCTACCAACTGAGCTACACCCGTATTTTTAACGGGTGCAAAGGAAAGAATTTTTATTGAATTCTACAATAAAATCTGACAATATTTTTTCAAAATTCAAGATTACGACAAACAAATCCTCCTCCAAGTACCCTATCACCATGAAAAAACACGACCGGTTGGCCTGGAGCCACAGCCCATGCCGGTTCTGTCAAACGCACACAAGCACAATTATCAGACAAAAGTTCCACTTTCGCCGTCCCTTTCGGATTCAAACCTATTCCCCGCACTTTAACTGTCACCTCCTCATTTAAATCATCGGAATCAACCAATTGGACTCTATCCAAATAAATCATATCACACCATAAATCATCTTTCGTTCCTGCCATGACAATATTTCGCACGACATCCAATCCAATAACATAAAGCGATTTACCATTCACAACAGGCAATCCCTGTTTTTGCCCTATCGTATAATTACAAATACCACAATGAGTTCCGATAACTTCACCACCCTGATTTAAAATATCACCGGGCAACTCATTAAAATCCCCATACTTCCGGATAAAGTCGCGATAATTACTCCCCCGCAAGAAACATACCCCCATACTCTCACGCCGTTTTGCCATCTGCTCATATCCATTTGCAATAGCCCAAACCTTTACTTCAGATTTACACAAATCTCCTAATGGCGTTAATGCTTTCGCCAAAATATGATGAGGTATCCCCCAGAGAAAATAAGACTGATCCTTTTGTGGGTCAACACCTTTACAAAGGTATCTTTTACCACCTACCTCTACAATTCTGATATAATGACCGGTTGCGAGCCACGAAGCGCCGATTTCTTCAGCGACCTGATTCAGCAACTCCCATTTCACATAACTATTACATATACAACAAGGACTGGGCGTCTTTCCTACACGATAATCTTCGACAAAATCGTCCACCACCTTTTCTCGGAAAAGCTTTTCTCCCCTCCGAATCAATAAAGGAATCTCCAACTGCTGACAAATTTTTTGAACGTCTGCCAAATCACTGCTTCCCCATAACTCCAAATTCACCCCCACAACTTCATACCCCTCCCTTTTCAACATCAAAGCAGCAACAAAACTATCAACCCCTCCACTCATTCCAACAACAACCTTTCCCTTCATAATCTATGCAAAAAACAAATAAGCGACAACAATAGCAGCTACAATACCGGCCAAATCTGCAATCAATCCACACGGTATCGCATATCGGGTATTCTTAATTCCCACAGCTCCAAAATAAACGGCAATAATATAAAAAGTAGTATCTGTAGCTCCTTGGAAAGTACATGCCAACCGCCCGGCAAATGAATCAGCCCCAAAGGTTGTCATCGTATCAATCATCATTCCTCTGGCACCGCTGCCGCTCAATGGCTTCATTAAAGCAGTAGGCAAAGCATCAACCCACTCCGCATCAAATCCTACACCTTCTACCACACCAGCTATTCCTCCCATCAATACATCCATTGCGCCAGAAGCCCTAAACACACCTACAGCCACCAATATTGCAATCAAATAAGGGATTATCTTGACAGCAGTTGCAAAACCATCTTTTGCCCCATCAATAAACGCTTCGTAAACATTAACACGACGCCATGCCGCCATACCGATAAACGAAATAATAATGGAAAAAAGAATCACATTGCTTGCAACATTCGAAACCACCGTCAATTCCTCCTTATCCAAAGAAGAAAAATATCCAATAACTCCGCCAACAATAGCTGTCAAAACAAATAAATAAGACAAAATAACCTTATCCCACAAACGAATACGTTGATAAACCGACACAGCAATCAAACCTGCCAGTGTTGAACAATAAGTGGCTATCAATAAAGGAATAAAGACATCCGTAGGATTTGCAGCCCCCATCTGAGCACGATACACCATAATAGAAACAGGCACAATGGTCAGACCGGACGTATTCAATACCAGAAACATAATCTGGGCATTCGAAGCAGCCTTTGTATCCGGATTCACTTCCTGCATCTGCTGCATCGCTTTTAGTCCCATGGGTGTTGCAGCATTATCCAAACCCAGCATATTAGCTGCCAAATTCATCATAATAGAACCATGAGCCGGACTATCCTTTGGTAAATCAGGAAACAACCTTCTGAAAAAAGGGTTAATAACCTTTGACATCACTCCTACAGCACCACCTTTTTCGCCAATCTTCATAATTCCCATCCAAAGAGTCAACACTCCGGTTAATCCCAACGAAATCTCAAAACCCGTTTTTGACATATCAAAGGTAGCATTCATCATTTCTCCAAAAATCGCAGTATCACCCTCAAACACCAAACGATAAAACGCAACCAGAAAAGCAACAACAAAAAAGAATATCCAGATATAATTTAGAACCATAGATTAAATAAAAATATAGGATTGGCTATATAGCCAATCCTAATCAACATAATCACAATCCCTTGCAAGCTTTTAATGTATTCTGCAACAAAGAGACAATCGTCATTGGTCCCACACCTCCCGGTACCGGAGTAATATAGGAACATTTAGGAGCCACTGCATCAAAATCAACGTCTCCAACTAATCTAAATCCGGATTTAGTCTTATCTGATGGAATTCTATGGATACCAACGTCAATAACAACAGCACCTTCTTTTACCATATCTGCAGTCACAAAATGCGGTTTGCCTAAAGCAACCACCAAAATATCTGCCTGCAAAGTAAACTCTTTAATATTAGACGTACGGCTATGACACATTGTTACAGTACAATCCGCATGTTCATCTTTTCGAGACATCAACACTGCCATAGGAGTACCCACAATATTGCTACGTCCAATCACAACGCAATGTTTGCCTCGAGTCGGAATATTATACCGACGCAACAACTCGACAATACCTGCCGGAGTAGCCGGAAGATAAGTAGGGAGTCCGGTAACCATTTTTCCTACATTGCATGGATGGAAACCATCAACATCCTTATCTGGGTCTATTGCCTGCAAAATTTTCTCTTCAGAAATATGCTTAGGCAAAGGCAACTGCATGATATAGCCGTCTACATCATCATCCTTATTCAATTTATCAACAACCGCCAATAATTGCTCTTCCGTAATATCGGCATCATAGCACAATTCTGTGCTTTTAAAGCCCACTTCCTGACAAGCTTTCACTTTACTTGCCACATAAGTTTCACTGGCACCATCATTACCTACCAGCACTGCCACCAAATGCGGTGTTTTCATGCCGGCAGCCTTCATGCGGTTTACCTCATCCGCCAACTCCTGTTTGACTTGAGCAGCAATTTTTTTCCCATCAATAAGTTCCATATATCCTTTGTTTTATGTATTCACTATCGTCTCATTCCAGGCATTCTACGCATCATTTTACTTCCACCGGAAAGCATCTTCATCATCTTCTTCGACTCTTCAAACTGTTTCAGCAGACGATTTACCTCCTGCACTGTCGTTCCACTACCTTTAGCGATACGCATACGGCGAGAACCATTAATAATTTCAGGATGTTCGCGTTCTGCCGGAGTCATAGAATAAATAATAGCCTCCACTCCTTTAAATGCATCGTCGTCAATATCAACATCTTTTAATGCTTTTCCAACGCCGGGAATCATGGATGCCAAATCCTTGATATTTCCCATTTTCTTTATCTGCTGGATCTGACTCAAAAAGTCA
Organism: uncultured Odoribacter sp.; assembly: GCA_905193145.1. The sequence continues at coordinate 13,354 of CAJJNP010000002.1, forward strand.
TTAAAATTAAACTGATTGCGAGAAATCTTTTTCTGCAATTTCTTTGCCTCTTCAGCATCAAATTGTTCCTGAGCCTTTTCCACCAACGAAACAATATCACCCATACCCAAAATGCGGTCGGCCATACGTTCCGGGTGGAAAGCATCCAAAGCCTCCAGTTTTTCACCGGTACCCACAAACTTGATTGGCTTATTCACCACTGTGCGTATAGACAAAGCAGCACCACCGCGAGTATCACCATCCAATTTTGTCAGTATCACACCGTCAAAATCCAAACGCTCATTAAATTCCTTGGCAGTATTAACAGCATCCTGACCGGTCATGGCATCCACCACGAACAGAGTCTCTGTCGGATTGATAGCAGCCTTAATCGCAGCAATCTCGCGCATCATCTCCTCATCCACAGCCAAGCGTCCGGCAGTATCGACAATCACAATATCATTACCGTTAGCTTTCGCCTGTCTGATTGCTTCCTGAGCAATTTTCACAGGCTCCTTACAATTTTCATCGCTATATACCGGCACCTCAATTTGCTGTCCCAACACCTTCAACTGCTCAATAGCAGCCGGACGATACACGTCACAAGCTACCAACAGAGGTTTCTTTCCTTTTTTCGTCTTCAACAGATTGGCAAACTTACCAGAAAAAGTTGTTTTACCTGAACCCTGCAAACCAGACATCAAGATAATAGCGGGACTACCCTTAATATTCACTTCAACATTCTTTCCTCCCATCAACTCTGCCAGCTCATCATGAACAATCTTCACCATCATTTGTCCGGGCTTCACAGCAGTCAATACATCCATACCCAAAGCCTTTTCTTTCACCTTATTGGTAAAATCCTTGGCAATCTTATAATTGACGTCAGCATCCAACAGAGAACGACGCACCTCTTTCAGCGTTTCAGCCACATTTAACTCTGTAATCTTACCCTGACCTTTTAATATTTTAAACGACCGTTCCAGTCTTTCCGATAAATTTTCAAACATACTTTATGTATTTATTTATATAATCCTTTTAATACCTATCGTCTTTATTTTTTACCGATATTCTTCAATACCACAAATGTCTTGTCAATCAATGCATTGTCAACAACAACCGTAAATTCATTTGTTGAAGAAATCACCTCCGTCAAGTTAATGCCTTCCCACGACAATTCTTTCATTATCGTATAATAAAAACCGGCCTGCACACTATTTCCTTTCGGTAATTTCAATGTCACTGAAGACAAGCCCCGCTGTTCAAACAAACAAATTTCATTACGGAAAAATTCTGAAATCCAATGCTCCATAGTTGCACTGATTACCAAGTTGGTTTCAAAAACCCCCTGCACCATTGTATAAAAAATCTCGTCATTTTTAGACAAGTGCTTCAACACCTCAACATGACAATCCAACAATGTAGGTGAATTTTTAAACGTATAATCGCACAGATTACTTCGAAGAATAATATCGCCCATACTACTCAACAACTTATTCAACTGCACTTGGTCTCGCACTTGTAAATAGGGAGCCAATCGATTCAATGCCATAACAATAGCTCCGGTATTCACCTCCCGCATTAAAATTTTCTCCACCGAAGGTTGCAACTGTCTCGCCAACGATGATACATTGATAATTCCGGCAGCTAAGGATTCCGACAAATAAGGTCTGTGTTTTACTAAATCTTCAACTACATGTGAAATACTCACCATACTATTCCTTCTGTTTAAATTTCAACAAAAGTAGAGTTTTCTTAAAACAATTGCAAGAAAACTACACCCTTCTTTGTCTTACCACCTCAAACATCAACACAGCGGCAGCAGCAGATACATTTAATGATTCTATCTGACCCTGCTGAGGTATTTTTATGTGTTCCGTAGTTATATTCAACAAATCTTCATCAATCCCCTTATCCTCCGATCCCATAACAATAGCAACCGGCACTTTCATATCAACATCCGTATAATACTTCTCTGCTTTTTCCGTTGCCGCATACACCCGAATTCCATGCTGAAACTTCAGTTCCCGAACAATTTTCTTCAAATTCTGCACCCGACATACCGGCACATGATACAAAGCACCGGCAGAAGTCTTCAAAGCATCCGAGGAAATCTTAGCAGAATTCTTATTCGGAATAACAACAGCATCCACACCGGCACATTCTGCACTCCGCACAATTGCACCAAAATTACGCACATCGGTCACTCGATCCAATATCAAAACAAACGGTACTCTTCCTTCTGCCTCAACCGCATCCAACACCTCTGTCAAATCCTGATAAGGCACCGGTGAAATTTCAGCCAACACCCCTTGATGATTTCTGTCTGCAAAAGGCTTAAACACCTCTTCCGGAACATATTGAAACGGAATATTACGTTCGCGAATCATAGCAAACAACTGCTGAAACAACTCTCCCCTCACTCCTTTTTTCAGCATCACCTTATCAATTTCCTTTTCCTGCTGAATTGCTTCTATCACGGCACGTATTCCAAAAATACACTCTTGTCTATATTTAGCCATATATCATTAATTATATTTCTTAATCATTACACTCACCCTTCAATCGCTCCACCTCTTCTGTTGCCGACGTCCACTCGTCCATGGCATTTTCTAATTGCTTTTGGCTCTCAGCATATTCCTTCAACAATTCATCACTCACATTGCCGGCAGCCAATTTGTCCTCCATGTTTGCAATACTTTCCTCCAGTTGAGCTATTTTCTGCTCGATTTTCTCCACTAACTGTCCGGCTTTCTTAATCTCGCGATTCAACTGTTTCCGTTCCTCAAAAGCCAGTTTGCTTTCTTTTTCCACTTTCACTTCTTCCACTGATACAGACGCTGCAGATTTATGCAACTGCTCATATTCACGGAAGCAAGCTATTTTCTTCGCCGCCAAGAAATCGGTTACCCCCCCCAAATACTCCTTCATATTCCGATTAGAGAACTCATACACCTTATCTGCCAATCCTGTCAGAAAATCACGGTCGTGCGAAACAACAATGACAGTTCCCTCAAACTTTCTGAGCGCATCCTTCAATATATCCTTGGTCCGCATATCCAAATGGTTGGTCGGCTCGTCAAGAATAAGCACATTATACGGCTCCAGCAACAGACGCACCATAGCCAATCTTGTACGCTCCCCCCCGGACAACACCTTCACCTTTTTATCCACATCCTCTCCGGAAAACAAAAAAGCACCAAGAATATCACGAATCTTTTTCCTTATTTCCCCCTCTGCAACCCGATCCACCGTATCCAAAACTGATAATTCCGGATCCAATAAATCGGCTTGGTTCTGCGCAAAATACCCGATATTTACATTATGACCGATTTTCAGTTCCCCGTCAAAAGGTATCTCGTTCATAATCATTTTCACCAAAGTAGACTTACCTTCTCCGTTTTTTCCAACAAAAGCAACCTTTTCCCCCCGTTTAATTTCAAAATTCACATCCTTCAACACCTGTAAATCGCCATATGCCTTTGCTAACGAACGTCCAGTTACAACCAACTCTCCCGAACGGACAGCCGGCTGAAACCGCACAGTTATACGGGCAGCATCCTCTTCCTCCACCTCAATACGTTCAATCTTCTCCAATTGTTTGATACGCGACTGAACCTGCACCGATTTTGTCGCCTTATATCTGAAACGCTCTATAAATTCCTCCGTATCCTTGATCTGCTTCTGCTGATTCTGATAAGCCCTCATCTGCTGTTCCACACGTTCCTTCCTCAATTCCTCAAAGCGAGAATAAGGCACTTTATAATCATAAATTTTCCCCAACGAAATCTCTATCGTCCGGGTTGTTACATTATCCAAAAAAGCACGGTCGTGCGACACCAACACCACGGCCCCGGAATAGCTCTGTAAAAAAGACTCCAGCCAGGTAATTGACTCTATATCCAAATGATTGGTCGGCTCATCCAATAAAAACACATCCGGACGTGCCAGCAATATTTTGGCCAACTCGATACGCATACGCCACCCTCCGCTGAATTCCTCACAATTACGTTCCAAATCCTCCGGCTTAAATCCCAATCCCTTCAATACTACTTCCACTTCCCTGTCAATATTCCCCTCTCCACGCATAGACAACAATTCTGTTTTCTCATGAATCTTGTCCAACAGCTTCATATATGCCGACGAATCATAATCCTCCCGTCCTGCCAACTCCATATTCAACCGCTCCACCTCATCTTTCAGCTCAAACAAATCTGCAAAAGCCTTTTCTGCCTCTTTCCTGACCGTATTTCCATCAGTATAGACCTTTGTCTGTGGCAGATATCCTATCTTTACATTAGAGGCCATTGCAATGCTACCTTCCGAAGGAGCTTGCAAACCCGCCAACATCTTTAACGTGGTTGATTTTCCAGCACCATTCCGCCCGGTCAAACCAATACGGTCTTTCTTATTAATCAAAAAAGAGACCCCATCCAACAGATACCAACCACCAAAAACTACACTGACATTATTTATTGAAATCATATCTCTATCAAATCACACAATTATATTAGTTTCCAAACACCCATATACTCTTCTCCATCTTGAAACACACACTTGAATTTTCTCTCTTTACGAGACTCTTCATCAAAAACGAAATACCAATCCCCAATCTTTTCATCCCGATCCGTAAACACCACTACGTTTTGTCTAAAGTTATTCCGTAACAATTCTGCCATCAAAGCCATATCCACCTTTCCATCTTCTACCAATTCATCCAACAAAGGCATAAAAGCTGTAAATCCCACAAATTTACCAGTAAAACGCACATTGCCGCAATCCAATAAAACAGAGAGGTCATCCTCCACAAGATTCATTTCTCCCTTATAAGAAAAACCGCCTTCTTTTTCACAAGTTACTCTGGCATACTCAACCTTTGCCCATTTACCCAACATGATATCTCCACCGGCAGCTTGCTTACGCACAGCAAGCTCCGTTCTCATTGTATATGGCGGACATACAATCACTTCTGTTTGTAAATCATTCTCTTTATCAGCCTCAACAATATGGCTAAACCACAATGTCTCATTTTTATAAACAAACATTTCAAACTTACCATTCAGTTTATCATTTGTCACCTTCACAAGCAGGTCATTTTTGGAATCATCAGTCAACGATGACGGCACTTGAATCTCCACCAAACACTGTTCTGCATTTGCTGTTATATCAAAATCCTTCTTATCCCGGTTCCACTTCAACAGCACACCTTTCACTACCTCTTCCTCTGCTTTTGCACGAGCAGCGGACTGCAAACCACCATTCATATCTATAAAATCAGCAAAATCATAATGTCTGGCGATTGTCATCAATTCCTTATTTGTTTTTACAGAAGCCTTATTACACTCATCCACCAATTGATCGCGAGCTGTCAGATTCTCTTCCAACACATTTTTCAATTCAGAAGAAGACATTTTAGAATAAGGTTTATCCACATCTGCAACAACCTTATCATCATTATCATCACATGCAAAACAAACAAACAAGCATAACAAATAAAACAACCTTTTCATTCTGTAAAATATTTAGTGATTTAAAAAACTCGTTATTCGTTGGCGGATATTCTCCTGGATATTCAAAAAATAGAGATTCAACTCCTGAACATGATAATTTCCCTTAGGGAAAAGCCTATCGATTACCGGAATATAATAATCATCATCCGACAATCCATCTATCAACAACGTGTGCATCTCCGGCAGCATCCTCACCCCCACTTGCCGAAACAAAGTATCCGATTTGCCTGTCGCATCAAAAAAAACCGAACCCAAATTTTCTGATGCTGGAGCATAACGTCCATCCGTCCTCCAATTTACAGGATTTATACACACCACATTATCAGCGAACAACGGCGAACACGCATCCGGTCGGGAAACACTGTTATAACATACCACCACGCCACAATCCTCTGCTCCGGTTGCAGCCTTCAACAAAGGATATTGGGCCAATTCCTCCCTACTTATCGAAAATCCGAAAGCATATGCTGCCACCAGACGCCCATACTCCTCTTGTGTCAAAGTATGTTTCAGCAGTTCAATCACCGCTTTAGCCCCCTGACTGTGTCCAGCCAAAATAAAAGGACGCCCCTGATTCAAATATTTCATATAATAACGAAATGCCTCTACTACATCCACGTGCGCCAACTGATAACGTTTTTCAACCTCCTCTGACGATTCAAACCAAGAATCCATTGTTATTTGACGATAATAAGGCGAATAAAAATTGCAACAACCGCCGAACAGCGAATAAGCCAAAAAATTCGACCCATCCACTGCTGTCCGTTGCACAGAATCCCGAACATCCATATAGTGATAGAGCGTTCCCTCCTTATCCTGCCAATCCCACACACAAGTGGGCAAGACATAAAAAACATCCACTTCTTTCTTCGAGCCATTTTCTCCGGGAACATCATACCACATGGAAGTTTCCGCATAATCCGGAGCCTGCGGACAAACACTTTTTTTCTCATCCGTTGAACAGCCATACAACCACCCACAGAGAACAAGAAGCAAACATCTAAAAATTACAGACATAACTCTCTTTTTTACAGACTGACAAAGATAAAGATTTTTTCAGAAATCATAAATTCACCTCCATTCTATTCCAGAAAAAATAAAACAAGCCAGAAAATAAGCGTCCCGCCTTTCTTTTTTTCCAAGAAAAGCGGGACTAGAAACTATTTTATCGGTAGAGATGCAACTCTACTAACTTATATGCTCATAAATTTCTAATATCTTCAAGAGACAAACCGGTGTATTTAGCGACCATATCAATCGACATGCCATTCGATTTCATCGTTCTGGCCACTTCAAGCTTTTCTTGTTCTATGCCTTGTTCAATTCCTTGCTGAATACCTTGTTCCAACCCCTTCTTTAATCCTCTGCGCTCTGTGCTGCCATACAACGTCTTTTCAACACTGATAATGTCCCAGAATTTTTCGTATCCCAGCAACTGCGCATCCGTAAAAGCAGACTCCTCCAAAGCGGTTATCGCTTTTTTCACCTCCGGATTCGCCAGCAAGTCTTCGGGCACAGCACGAGTCTTTTCATTGATTTCCGTCAAAAAACGAAGCCAAAGTACCTGCATCTTTTTCTCACTGTAAGAATGGGGACTAAACTTGGGCAATTCGACAAATATCAGATGCAGACCATCAATCACCCTGTCCGTATGCTCCTCATGAACCAAACGGTAATAATGATAAAATCCTTCCAATTCCGGTTCAAACACCTCGTTCACCAGATTCAACGAATACACCGGCTGGAGCAGTTCGTATTGTTCGCCCGTATCAATCTGCCGCACATAGGCTTTAGAAGCATTGAACAATACACGCTGCTTGAATTCCGGCGACCAGATCATCTGCATCTCTACAAGAAACTGTCTGCCGAACTTGTCCTTGCAACGAACGTCTACTATACTATTCTTACGCAACGGATTATCCGGCACCATTTCTGCCAGAAGATATTCTATTTCCGTAATTTCCTGCCCCTCCGGAATCCTAGCCATCTTTTTTAAGGCAAACATACCAATATATTATCATCTCCCCTCAACAACATCAAAACCCACTCAAATCCATATCACCTTCAGAAATAGAGCTGATATTACCTTATATATTACTTATATAAATCCTATCTATATAGCATTTATATAAGATTTATATAGCATTCATATAGGATTTAATGTGGACTTGATATAGATTTGATATGAACTAAACATGTTTCGGACTATAAGAGATTCATGAAAAAACTAATACGAAAAGAATCTTACACTTAAAGGCCACAGCATTTTTTATTTTACCATTAAGCACTATTTAACCATTATCATACGTATCCCTATTTCTTAAAGGAATAAAAAACAGATATACACAATAAAAACCTCGCTAATTATAGCAATGTTTTTTAATTATTTTACTAACTTCGGCACAAATTTAAAAGCCAAATCTTAAACTATCATGAAAAGTTTGTTCATTCTTAGTATGTTGCTATTGACCGGCATGACTATATGCCGCGCCCAAAGCAACAAGCCTTATTGGCAAGATGTTAAAACGGTTGCCGTCAACAAAGAGTATCCCCGTAGTGCCTTTATGACCTATCCGGACAAAGCTACGGCACAAAGTATGAAATACGAAAAAAGTCCATACTATCTGCTGCTAAACGGTATATGGAAATTCTATTTCGCAGACTCGTATAAACAATTGCCTGAAAACATTACAGACCCTTCTGTCAACACAGAAAAATGGCATGATATCAAAGTGCCGGGTAACTGGGAAATGCAAGGATTCGGAACAGCAATCTATACCAATCACGGTTATGAATTCAAGCCTCGCAATCCACAACCGCCCCTTCTCCCGGAAGAGAATCCTGTCGGTGTATACCGCCGCGACTTTAAAATACCGGCAGACTGGGAAGGTCGCGACATCTATCTGAATCTGGACGGAGCCAAGGCCGGTGTTTACGTATATATCAATGGTAAAGAAGTAGGTTATAGTGAAGACTCAAAAACAACAGCTGAATTTTATATCAATCCCTACCTACAATCAGGAAACAACGTATTGACTTTGAAAATATTCAGATGGTGTACAGGTTCATATCTGGAATGTCAGGATTTTTGGCGCATGAGTGGTATCGAACGTGATGTTTATCTATGGTCGCAACCAAAAACAGCCTTACAAGACTTCCACCTCGTTTCAACATTGGATGACAGTTACCAAAACGGTATTTTCAAATTAGCTACCGATTTAAGGAATAAAGGCAAGCAAGACGAGGTGATGACTGTACAATATGAACTTTATGACCCTGTTGGTAAAGTAGTAGCTACAGAGCAAAAAATCATACCAGTAAAAGCAGGGAAAACAAACCGTGCGGAATTTTCTGCTACACTTCCAACTGTTGCAACCTGGACTGCAGAACATCCAAACCTCTATCGATTATTCATGTATGTCAAACAAGGCAACCAGACGACAGAGGTCATTCCGGCACGAGTTGGATTCCGCCGTTTCGAAATGAGCACTACACAGCAGCTCGATACTCACGGCCGCCCCTATCATGTGTTCCTTATCAATGGACAACCAATCAAGCTGAAAGGGGTCAATATCCATGAACACAATCCAGAAACCGGACATTATGTAACCGAAGAACTAATGCGCCGCGACTTTGAACTGATGCGGCAAAATAATATCAATAGCGTCCGTTTGTGTCATTATCCGCAAAGCCGCCGATTCTATGAACTTTGTGACGAATATGGTCTGTATGTATACGACGAAGCCAATATTGAATCGCATGGTATGTACTATGACTTACGTAAAGGAGGCACTTTAGGCAATAATCCGGAATGGCTTACTGCCCACATGGATCGCACAATCAACATGTACGAAAGAAGCAAGAACTTCCCTTCTGTCATCATCTATTCTTTAGGAAATGAAGCAGGAAATGGCTACAATTTCTACCAAACTTATCTTTGGGTAAAGGAGAGAGAACAAAAGAGCATGAATCGTCCAGTATGTTATGAACGAGCTCAATGGGAATGGAACTCTGATATGTATGTACCACAATATCCCAGTGCAGCCTGGCTGGAACAAATCGGAGCAAACGGCAGTGATCGTCCAGTTGTACCCTCCGAATATTCTCATGCCATGGGTAATTCATCAGGCAACCTGCAAGAACAATGGGATGCAATATACAAATATCCTAACCTCCAGGGAGGATACATTTGGGATTGGGTAGACCAAGGACTTTGGGTAAATAAAGATGGCGGTTATTGGGCATATGGCGGAGATTTCGGTAAAAATGCACCGAGCGACGGTAACTTCCTTTGCAATGGAATTGTCAACCCTGACCGCAATCCTCACCCTGCAATGGCAGAAGTAAAACATGCATATCAAAATGTCACCTTTGCAAGTGCGTTATCAAAAGAACAGATTGCCGGTAAATATACAGATTTTCCGATAATTGTTACCAACCGTTTTTATTTCAGTGACCTTTCCGAATATCGAATTGAATACAATCTATTGGCCAATGGGAAATCCATTCGCAAAGGTAATCTGGCATTAACAACAGCTCCCCAACAGACTGAAAATATCAATATCCCTCTCAAACTAAAAACAGAAGCAGGCAAGGAATATTTACTCAATCTGACGGTTTATACGAAAAAAGAAGAACGGGGAATTCCAGCAAACCATGCCATTGCACAAGAACAACTTGTTATACCGACACTCAAGCAAGAATCAGCTACACGATTCCCAATGGTAAAAGGTAAAGTTCCCAATATAGAAACACAAGAGAACGAAATCATTGTAAGCAATAGTGTACTTAAATTCGTTTTCGATAAGAAACAAGGTATCGCCACTTCCTATCAGGTAAACGGAATTGAATACTTCCAAGACGGATTTGGATTGCAACCCAATTTCTGGCGCGGACCGACAGACAATGATTATGGCAATGGAATGCCTGAGCGCCTGCAGATCTGGAAAAAATCCAGCCACGATTTTCAAGTGATAGAAACTTCTACCCATACAGAAGAAAACGTCGCTATTTTAAAGGTGGTCTACCTGCTAGCTGCCGGCAATCCTTATACAGTAGAATACTCTATTCGCCCCGATGGAGCCATCTATGTAAAAGGACACTTCAGCTCGTTGACCGCAACAGAAAAGGAAATCGAACTTTCCGAAGAAGCGCGTACAGCCACTTTCAGTCCGGATGTCGCAGCTGCACGCAAAGCTGCAGTAGGCTTGAATGTTCCTCGTATCGGAATGCGCCTACACCTTCCTAAAAACATGAAACACATAGAATACTACGGACGTGGTCCGTTGGAAAATTATCCTGACCGTAATGCAGGTTCAATGCTTGGAATTTACAATTCCACAGTTGCCGACATGTATTTCCCATATGTCCGTCCACAGGAAAACGGACATCATACAGATACTCGCTGGATTTCATTGAAAGACGAAAACGGACATGGTATCTTGATTAAGGGAGATGCTCCCATGGGATTTAATGCATTACATAATTCAGTTGAAGATTTTGACTCAGAGGAGGCAAAACAACACGATTATCAATGGAACAATTTTACTCCTAAAGAGATTGCTGATCACAATCCGGCAAGGGCACACAACCGTCTTCGCCGTATGACCCATATCAATGATATACAACCCCGCAATTTTGTCGAGCTATGTATTGATATGAAACAACAAGGAGTTGCAGGTTATAACAGCTGGGGAGCTCGCCCAGAACCGGCTTACACAATCCCAGCCAATAAAAATTATAGTTGGGGATTTATGATTATACCTATAACGAAATAATGTAATCCTACAGAAAATCCCACATTCTAAGTTTTGTTGAATGTGGGATTTTTACTATAATCAATAGACTATTCTTTACTTTAAAGGAGTTATCACATAAAATGGCTTATTAGCAATCTTCCACCGTTCAACACTTTTTCTTGATACAAAAAATAACATTTCGTCATTAAAAGCAATCATTGGTTGTTCCGGAAAAATGTGTCTGTTATCACTGATAAATGAACGTAGCGGAGCATTAAATGCACGATTGAAAAAATCATCTTGAGAAACTTCTACCAGCATTCTTTTTCCGTCTACATCCATTGAAATCCATACTGTATTATTCTTATTATCAGGGACAGCTGCAAACACTTTTTCGCCTGCAGGCAGAGAGGTCTTTGAAGGGAAGACAACTGCATTCTGTTTTACCTCATCCAATGAATAAGCATATATCTGGCCTTGAACATGTAAAAAAACATACAAGGAATCTCCGATGATTTCCATATCATAAGAATGATTTAGAGGTTCCGCACCACTATTGATAAAAAAAAACTTTGTATCCAAACGTGCAAAAACAGTGTTATTATCCGTTTTATCTACAGAAATCGCCTTCCGCTCAAAAACACGAATATTCTGTTCTTTTGAATCTCGAACAAAAACAAAATCCTCATTCGCAGCTACACAACCGGATTTTGAAACATTACCACCATACCCTCCTGTACCTAAACGAGTCAAATATTTTCCACTTGCCTTATCGAATATCTGAATAGCACACATTTCACCTGTAGCAACAAATATATGTTCGCCATTTACATATACATCGTGAGCAACTGTACGACCATCATGTTCCAGGCTATTTTTGTATTTCATGGTTTTAGCATCAAATACATCGACACATTTACCCTTTTGGTTGGCAACATACAGATTATCACCATCCAAAAATAAATTAAACGGAACAAAATCCTTTGGGCTATCGAAACTATCAGCAGTACAAAGCATCGGTTCGGCCAGATACCAATTATTCTTTATTTCAATTGTATCCAATTTGGGCTCTACATAACAGTCCGCCCATATATCTTTGTACTCTGTTTTTTCACAAGCTACCAATAAAGACACTAAAATCAATGCAACAAACAAACGTGAAGCAGACAATAAGGAGTATTTTCTATTTTTCATGCTTAATTATTTTTCTGTCAATGGATTTTCTTTAAAATATTTCACTAATTTACTTCCATTATAGAAGTTCAGGATTTTCTTTTCTAATTCAACATCATTCAAAAATTCGCCTCTAATACCCATATTATCACGATAACTCACATAATTCGGATTGGTAAAATCCAACAGATGTCTATCTAAATAAGGCAATTTTTTCTCTCTACTCAGCCAAATATGAAGCTGCCATATAAATTCAGTCCAGCCAACACCTTTCACAGCATAAGTCATATTGCTAGAATGGCTATATCCCATACAGTGCATAAATTCATGCCCAACGGCCTCCCAACCACTATACGAAGCATAATGCCCATAAAAATTATATCCGGCAATACCTAATGTTGTACCACCACCTAATCCGCTCACTTGATCTCCGGTACGTCCTAAGCGGAATGTATGCGGTCGCTTGAAGTAATTCTGTCTTTCTGCATAATCATCAGCAGTAAAAGGAGTCTTTTCATTATCACATAATTCTCCACCGAATACTCGACTGAAATTCGCCATCACATGTTTATATTCTGGAGTCGTCATCATATAAGCATAATTAGTCATCATTACGACCCATTCTCTGGCGAAAATCGGTCGCATCTCTCGCCAATTGGCTGCAGTATTTTCAGAACTCCAATCATAATTAGAAAAAAACATTTTCCATTGTGCATCTATTTGCTGCAACATCTTCAAATGAGCATCATCACCTACCAAACGAGGAGTCATACGATTCATATCCAAATATGGATATTCAAAACTAACATATTTTTCATCAGCATATTTATAAAGAATACGCTTGCCAATAAATGACGGTTTAAACTCAAATTGAGAAAATCCAGGGATTGAATCAAAATAAACAGCCGGCAGATAATGATTTAATTCTGGTAAATATATTTCCAAAGTTATACCATAAATTGTCTTAGCAGAATAACTGGTAATACGGATAGAATCTCCTGATGAGGTAGCACATACCTGCAATAATTCATTAATATGAAACGTATATTTTGTATTATCAGTTATTGAAGCAGAAGACTCGTCTAAACGAAATATATAGCGACAACAATCCGAAGCAAGCTTACCAAAACTGATTGTATCTTGGCAAAAATCAGTTTCCCAAGGCTTTTCTATTTCGTTACAATGTATATTCTCTTCATAAACAATATCACTACAACCAAACAACAAAACACTTACCCAAAAAAACAAACAAATTCGTTGAGAAATAAAAACACTTTTCGCTTTACTCATCTTATAAACTTATAATAAATTTGACCTATAATCCAGCCTCTATATGCTGGTATCACTTCATAAACAACGCCTGCTATTCAATCCCAATATTCATTTTGGGAAAAGAAGCGCAAAGGTAAAAGAAATCCATTAACATAATTGTTAACAACGCACAACTAACAATAAATAGACAAATCCCATATAAAAAAAAGAATCAGGCTGAATACGATCAGCCTGATTCTGACATTATATCCTACAATACCTAAAATATCAATATAATCTTACTTTGCCTAAAGATACTGCATATTGAGTGTTTCCATAAGGACGTTCTTCAACTATCAGTTTCACATAACGTGCCCTCTTCTGTTCTGGGAAATCAATAAAAGTGACTTCTCCGCTGGTTGCTCCTAATTTGTTATTCTCAACATAAGTTGCATTTTCCCAAACAGCCTCATCCATGGAAAGCTTTATCTTTATACTATTTGCTAAAATTCCATGTTGCTTTGTACCGGGAGAAATATCTTTCTGTGTGATTTTCATCCCATTCAATGATTTCACATTTTGTAAATCAACAATAATCTCATGAGTAATAACAGGAGCCATATGTCTGCGAACTTCCCAACCAACTTCAGAATCTTTATCAAACAAGACATCCACCTGCAAATCATCATCCGGATCACTTGCAGACCAAGTATATTTCCAGTTGTCAGCAATCAAATATTCTTTCTCCTTGATTTCCGGATTTCCCATCTCTTTTACAAATGCATATTCTCCTTCCGGGAAATAAAGATCATTATAATGCTGAATTTCCAAACCATAAACTTCATTCGCAACCTTTAAAGCAAACATACTACGTTCCAATTGCTCCACTTCACTGTCAGCGCCAATTGAAAATAAATATTTGTCATTCATATAGCGATTAGCGCCTAAGCGTAATGTCTTCAAAGAAGAAAGATGCATGATGTCTTCAAAAGTCTCAATATTATAGTCGATATCCAAACTTGTCAAAGAATTTACAAATTCATCCGTAATGTCCGTCACTCCGTATTTTTCTCTTATCAACTCTCTAAAACCGGCAGTATATACACGCCCATGGGTTAATTCATGAGGATCGAATACGACTAAATCATCGCATCCTTCCAAACGACCGCTACGTTCTACAGTCACGGCTGTATTAGGCTCCAAAACATCAGGCAAAAGGAAATAGGCATTGTCTGTAACAAAAGCACTATCCAATTGCAATTCTTTCAGTTGACCACCAGAAGTATATTTCAAGACAGCAGACTCAATATTTCCTTGCCAATTATCAAAGAACAACACCAAGCGATTTTTCACAAAAAAATGCTTGTTGACAACCTTGGTAAAAGCCAGTACATTTTCATGTTCTGACGTGTAGGGACGCATATAGTCTGTAATAGACAAAGAAGTCTTGCCATTTTTATCCATACTGCATACAGAAACTTCATAGGTTTTATTCTCCAAATTATAAATATCTAATGAAGTCGCATTCTTATCCAATATCGTATCTTGACTGATACCATCGGCGGTCCAAGATACCCTGATTTTATCAATCATCGGATCCACATGATTTTCCCAGGATACAATCAGTCTCTTCCAGCCCGGCTCTATTTTTAAATCCCGACACTTTCCCAAATAGCGGAGAGCTCCGCCTTCGGCATAATCACTATATGTATCCTCCAGACTTTCACAACTGCCAAATGTCAACAGTAAACAGCCTAACCATAAATATTTTAACATCTTCATAACCTATTATTTTGCCGTAAAAATTTCCAACTCATTCAATGTAACATGCTTATCATAATTAGCCCCCATTTCTGCAGACTCGAACCCACCATCCGGATTCATAAACACCTCATTCACCACCACTTTCAAATAACGATATTTATTACCGTCTGCCGGACAAGTCAACGTTAAATAGCAGGGTGATGCTAATGTTAATTTATCAAAATCATAAATTGCATATTGTTTATAATCTATATGATTACAACGGGCACACCAACGCTCTTCATTTACAACATCCCGTTCCTGTTCAAAATGAACAATTTTCTCCCATGTTGCACTTGCATCCATAGAGTTCGAACCAAAAAGAGTCACGCTACTTGGTAATTTACTCGGATAACAGGATGTCCATATTCGTCCATATTTATTTGGCTCCGGATAATATCCACCAGGACCCCAAGGCCAATCTGAACGTACAGCCAGCATTCCATACAACCTTACTTCTGCAGGTAACTTTTCTTCTTTCATATCTATAATAAACAATGGTTTTTCCGGATTCTCAGGTGTTGAAATTGCCATCGGTCCCGCTAAATAGGTATAGAAATCAGCACCAGTTTCTTTTCTGAACCCTTTCTCTCCTTTGGTATCTCCATCAAACAAATACTCCTTACCCAATTTGAATGCAGGATCCTCAATAGACAAACCTTCCGGATCATGAAAATCCATCATTGTGGGTAATAATTTCTCCACTTCACGCGGAGAAATATCTTTCCAAATCCGCTCTTTTACCATATAACCACGAAAATCCTCTGCCCTCACCACAATATCGTAAGAATCTCGCTTTTGTTTGAATGTATCCTGTAGTGTCACAGCACCCTTAGTCAAAGCAAAACTTTTTATCAATATCGTATCCATCTGCTTAGAATGCGGATCTTCTCCTATATAAAATACATGAGCCATTCCTTTGACATCTTCTTTTAATTCATAGGACATCGTAAAACCTTTTCCCCAACCCGGACCTATTTCCAAATTATTTATAAACTCCACCGGTCCGGAATCTTTTGTATCAAAAGTCACTTCCAAAGGTTCAGACTCGACATTATTACGGTCACACAGAGTAACGTATCCCTTCACTCCTTGCTGCGCCTCATTGAATCCCACAATAACCAAAGAATCACATGCATAACTTCCTGTACGAATAACATCCTGTCCAAAAGCATCCTGATAACGTAACTGGATATTATATACATGCTCATCAGCCGGCAGTTTATAATGCATTACAGCACCTCCGGCAATCGGATAAAAAGAAATTCCCTCAGCAGGCATCTTCACATCAAAGACAGACTCATCATCCTGACAACTAGCCAATGCCCACACCATACATATTAAAATGAAATATAGCTTTTTCATAATCTGCAATTTAAATTATTACCATCCCGGATTCTGTACACAACCGGAAATTAAAATTTCCTCACTACGAATTGGAAACAAATAATCTCTTGGTGCAATAAACTCTCTTTTAGTCCAAACAACTACCGGCCCCTCAAAATTATTGTAGAACTGACGAGCATCTTTTCCAATAATATTCCATCCATATTGACTGGCATTCAACTCTTCTTCCGCAGTCAACCAACGACGCAAATTCCAAAAACGACGTCCTTCAAAAGCAAACTCTACATCCCATTCGCGATGAATGATTTCACGCATTCCTTCTTTTGTTCTTACTTTATTCGGATCTTTTGCATAATCCTGCCAGGCTTCCTCCACATCCGGGATTCCTGCGCGTCTACGCACTTCATTCAAGGGTTCATAAACATGCTCTTTATCTGGAACTTCCAAATATTCATTCCAGGCTTCTGCTTTCATCAAATACAATTCTGCCAAACGCATCAGCACACAAGCGTATTCCTGACCGAATGCATTCTTATATCCCACGTTGGATACATCCGGATCAGAACCTTTTTTCATCCAATAACCCGTCAAATTCTGCGGAGAAGAATTCACCAAAGAAGTCTGTAATGTACCAAATCGTTCACCTTGATAAGCTTCTACCAAGACTGGCAAGCCGGTACCCATCTGAAAGTAGCAACGATCGGCAGCCACATGAGCATAAAAACGCGGTTCACGACGTAAATGCAAACGCAACACGTTTTCATCCAATTCAACCACATTTTTATATTTTTTATTAGTCTCTTTACCTAACTGATAACGTGACATATAATCCCACTCCTTATCCTGATCAATAGGTAATCCATGTTCAGTATAATACATTTCCACCATCTTCATACTAGGAGAAATACATCCCAACATGGAAGCATTGTAATCCGGGTCTGTACTCTTATAGTAAGGTCGCGTCCAACGGGTCCACGATTCGTCATCCAATTTTTCATAATGGAACATAAAAATAGCCTCTTGATTTTCAAAATTCAAGCCCAAAGACGATTTACTGACATCAGCAATCACATCTTTCAAATCTTTATTTACGTAATCTCCAGAAGTCGTTGATATTAAACTTTTACCATTACGCAAACAAATATGTAACGCAGAATCTGCAGCAATAGCAGCACGTTTCCATTTTTCAGAATCACGAGTTGCATTAAACAACTTTTCACCTTTACTGTTTGTAAAATTTGCATAAGCCGGATTACCATTAAACAAAGGAGAAGCCGCATAAAATAAGGTCATGGCCTTCAATGCTGCAGCCGACTCCAAACTATGATATGATTTTCTACTGGCTTCTTTCTGATTCATTGGCGGCAGATCCTTCATTGCCTCATCCAACAAAGAAACAATTTCTTCTACACAAACATCAAACGGACTACGCGGTAGTTTCATATCATCAATATCAGCATTAGGTGCAACATTCTGTGTCACCACAACAAAAGGACCATAATGACGCAACAATTCAAAATAATAATGGGCTTTTAAAGCCTTTATCTCTGCAGACCACAATACCTTCTCATCATCCGTCATATTGTAGACATTACCCACCATTTCCAGAAAGGTATTGCAATAACGAATGGAATTATAAACAGCATCTTTCCGCCACATATTACAATAAGGATTTTGTGCCATCTGCATCCCGTCTGCAATATACAATCCACTCCAAGCATAACTGAATTGCTGCCTCATAAAATTACCGGCAACCACTTCATCCGCGCCCATGTAAGCCGGATTGGAAATATGCGATGCTGTAAACGGACTCAACCACTCATGGCAGACTTTAAACCAATTCTCAGCGGATTCTCTCTTTTCAAAAATTGACTCTACACTCTCTATATCTCCTTTAGGGACCACATCCAGATATGTGCATCCGGACAGAAGTAAAATCAATGCAACCAACAATGTATTTAAATATTTCATCTTTTCGTCTATTTATCTGATTAGAAACTGAAATTAAGGCCAACTGCCCACGTTTTCTGTATAGGATAATTAAAACCACTCTCACCTAATTCGACATCCCATATTTTAAAATTGGTTATCAGAAACGGATTATTTGCTCTAACAAAAAACTTCATATTCTGCAGTTTCCACCGATTCATCAACTGTTTAGGCATATTATAGGCCAATTCCAAAGAAGTACATCTCAAGAAACGACATTCACGCATAAAATAAGTACTCTTACGAACCTCAGCTGCTTTGGGATCATACCAGTTTTCCTCCGGATTATGCTGTACCAAATTAAACGTAGACAAACGCGGCCAGAAGGGTTTGCGCACCATATTATCCTCAGACCAGTGGTCCTCATAAATGGCCTTTAGCATAGCATGATCGTCCACAAAAAGCGACAATTTGGAAGGATCCATAAAAAATGAACGTTTACCTGATCCTTGGAAAGCAAAACTAAATTCAAAATTTTTGTAATTAATGAAACCTGAAAAACCATAAGTAATTCGAGGAGTCTCCGGGAAACCGATATATGTAGCATCATTTACATCAATTACTCCATCGTTATTCAAATCACGGTAGCGAATATCTCCCGGCAAAACATCTCCATTCTGACGAGGTGCATTATCAATTTCAGCCTGATCCATAAAAACACCTTCTGCAATATAACCTATAGGCTGAGAAATTTCCTTACCTACCATCCGTTGCCATACTGGCTTATTAGCAGCCTCTTCGACCTCTTTATAAACCACCTTATTATAAGTCAATGTTCCATTCAAAATTACCCATAGATCTTTATTAAATGCATGCTGTATCTTTCCTGAAAAATCGATACCCCGAGAACGAGCTTTTCCGATATTGGCCAACTGATTGTATTCTATTCCCGATGAAGCCGGAACATTTGCACGATAGCCTATAATATTATGGCGAATCTCCTGATAAGCATCTAAATTCAGTTCTACGATTCCTTTAAAAAATTTAGCTTCCAAACCTAAATTCACCTGCTCTGCTACCTCCCATTTGATATTTTCATTCGTATAGCCTGCTACTTTTTTATAAGTCATAACGCCTTTCCCTGCCTCAGGATCCATCATATTAGGGCGCTGTACCATTGTTGGCAAAAAGACAAAACGAGGTGTTGATATCACTCCATCATTACCGACTTTACCATAAGAAGCCCTAATTTTCAAAAAATTAAACCAATGAGAAATCGGTTCCATAAAAGGCTCACTGGAAGCAACCCATGCAACACCGCCAGCAGGGAAAAATCCCCAACGATTACTTTTAGCAAAACGCTCGGAAGCATTATAACCAAAACTAGCTTCAACAAAATAACGGTCCTTTAATCCATAAGTTCCACGCATAGAAAAAGTCATATTACGCTGAGGCATTCCTGTCAAGACATTGTCTATCGGTGTAAAGGTATAATCCTGAGCTTGAAATACAGCAGTCAGAGATGTTTGATGTTCCTTCCAGGCTGCCGTATGTAAAGCACGGGCTTCGTAAGTAACACGAGTATCTGTTGTTGACGTTGAAGCGTCATGATTAACAGTCAATGCCCTATTACTGGTAGTAGACAAATCCTGCAATTGGTGTTTACCGGTCTCAAAATCGTAATTTAATAAAGCAAACATCGCCGGCATGGTCATAAAACCAGTTGTATAATAACCCGCTTGTGCCACAGAAACGCTCGCTCTTAACTCCAAACCTTTCAACAAACTGGAAAGATTGTGAATATACTCCGCTCTATTGATTGTAGAATAACGAGTACGTTCCAAATAACCTTTTTGAATTTCCATATAAGGATTTGTCTGCTTTGCCTCTGTTGTTCCAAAACGCAATTCCGGCCAAGAATAATAATCATCCCCGGGATACATCGGTGCAAAATCAACCGGTGATGCATTAAAAGACAATGCATAAGCCTGATTAACACTAGAGAGAGGACCATGATATTTATCAATCGTCGTTGATGAGTTTATCACCAATTTGATTCCAGCCTTCAGGTCTATATTTAAATTCGTACGGAAAGATGTCTGGTTATTCGTAATATTACAATCAAAATCATTCAGTTTATCTGTTTTAAGCATACCTTGATCTCGATTATAATTCACTGACGCATAATATTGAATCACCTTAGAGCCTCCCCGGATATTTACACCGACATGATGGTTTACATTGAAATTTTTAAACAAAATATCATACCAATCGTTTGCAGGATATACCCAAGAAGGATATTTACCGGAACGTGTACGGTTAATGCGTTCTACACTATATTTGGGTGTTGCCAGTGGGTATCGAGACAACAATGCCTGATTATACATCCGCATATAATCTATCGGGTCTACAACATCCAAACGTTTGGTCGGCATTGAAAATACTGCTTCATAACGGGCCGTTGCATAAACACTTCCTTCTTGTCCTTTCTTTGTTGTCACCAATATAACACCATTAGCACCACGAGCGCCATACATCGCTGTTGCCGAAGCATCTTTCATGACACTGAAACTTTCAATATCTTCTGGGGCAATACGAGCCAAATCCAATTTTGACGACTCTACACCATCCAACAATATCAACGGATCTACATTTGCTCCGGTCTGAAAAGAAGTTATACCACGAATATAAAACTTGGTATTCATTTCTTCCTCTGTCAATGCAGCTGGCAATCCACCCGTCTGCCACCCTACCATTCCGGCAATTTTACCGGCAAAACTACTAGTTAGGTCACTACTGGAACTTTTCAAGTCCATCGGACGTACTGTAGTGATTGCAGAAACCACACTCTCCTTTTTCTGTTGGCCAAAAGCCACAACCGTTACTTCTTCCAGATTTTCTGCAGTAGGACTCAATACGATATCAACATGAGCTTTCCCTTTTATAGGCACAACTTCAGCTTTATATCCAACAAATGAAACTTTCAACACATCATCCGGACGGGCCATCAAAGTATACTTACCATCAATATCCGTTGCCACACCTTGTGTAGTACCATAAATCACAACAGTTGCTCCTATTACAGGATTACCATCCTTGTCTGTCACCTTACCCTTTACCGTAATCATCTGCACATTGTCATCTTTGGGAGTAGCCTTCTCTCTAATAGTAATTAAATTCTGCTGTACTAAAAACTCCAGCCCTAACGGCAACAACACGTCTTCCAATACAGCCTTTACGTCTTTGTTTTTTACATTTACACTAACTTGTCCCTTTGACTTCAGCAACTCACTTTTGTAAAAGAAATCATAATTGGTTTGTTTCTTTATTTCAGATATCACTTCATTCAAAGTAACATCTTTCAAATTAAGTGTTACAGTTGTCTTTTCTTGTGCCAAAACCTGACTGGGCCAAAGACCTATTCCCAACATCAAGAGTACAAGAAAAGTCCTCAAAATTGCCATACTACGGCACATATAGCGCCATGGCAATACATTGTCTTGCATTTTTTTCATACTTTTGTAATATTATTTGGTTATAAATAGATACTTTCGGATTTACTTTATACACCGTCTGTATCTTGTTAGTGCAGACTGAAGATTGATCAGGTCTACAGTCTGTTTTTCTTTAGTTACTCCGAATCGTAATTCTATATTTAGTTATATCAAAATCAACATCTTGAGTATACTCCAACATTTTGAAAAGCTGTTCAACAGAGTTATAACGTTGTAAACGCCCACTGAATTTTATTCTCTTCAAGTCTGCCGACTCAAAATCGATAGGGATATCATACCAACGAGAAATTGTTTGCATCAACTCACCCAATTCCATCTCCTCAAAATCATAATATCCTTCAATCCAAGAGGTATATAAATCTACATTCACTGGTCTATAATCCACAATCTGAGACATTCTGTTATATGCCACCTGAGTTCCGGGTTCCATTGTAATATTTTGATTATTGCATTCTGTTTGTACTTTACCTTCCACCAGCGTTGTTCGCACCCACTCTCCTTCAGGATAAGCATTCACATTGAAAACAGTTCCCAATACCTGAATTTTTACGTCCCCGGCATTTACAATAAAAGGATGTTTGGCATCCTTTGCCACCACCAAATAAGCCTCTCCGCTTAATGTTATCTCACGATTTTTCCCCACAAAACGATCTGGATAGCTTAATGTTGTACCGGCATTTAAAAAAACTTTCGTACCATCTGCTAACACCAGACTATATTCGGCTCCTTTGGGCACATCTAAAGTATAATACTGAGGCTCTTTGTCATTTTGGTTATCCGATTCTACAATCAAAGTCCTATCATTTGTCCTCATCCCCCCATCCTCATTCACGACTACCTGTTCATTCCGATCATCCAATGTCTTGCGCTCTCCGTTCGGCATGACCAACACAATTTCTTGCTTGGCCAAAGATGCTGTCGTAAATATCGGTTGTTGCTCTTTTTTCTCCCTACGCCCATACAAAATTGGCAAACAGATTAATAACACAACAACAGCTGCCCAAGAAGTCCAAACCAATAATCTTCGATGCTGTTTATTATTTTTGTAAACACAATCCTGCTGCAAACGACTCTCTATCGTTTGCCACATAACTTCTAAATCATCTTCTCGATTTTCTAAATGCAAACCAGCTCGTTTACGTATAGATCTTCGAACCCCCTCAAAATCATCACCTTCACGTACCTGCTTCCACTCTTCATCTCCAGGCTTTACCCGCCCCTCCAGAATTGCACATAACCACTGTTTTTCTTCTTGCTTAGTCATATCTCGCTTTTTACTTCCGTTTATTAAAAAGCGAGTAACACCTTATTCAGGGTGAAAAGAAATAATGTTTTTTTTGATTTTTCTTTCAATTCAACCAATTTCCAAATAACACACCCAACAACATCACATTCCCATCTCCGAAATCTGACTTGATTTTTTTATAGGCAATCTTCATCTGTGTCTTCACAGTATTTATTGACAAATCCAAACGCTCAGCGATCTCCTTATAGCTCAATTCTTCCACACAACCTAAAATAAAAACCTCCTTGCATTTAGGTGGCAATGTTCCTATTACCTGCTGCAAACGCAAATATTGTTCGTCAAAATCATCCTCATATACATCTTCACACTCATCCGCCAGTTTCTTTTCATTCTGGTAACGTTCCTTCACTTTTTCATGAAGTTTGTAATCAACACAAGCATGTTTGACTGCACGAAACAAATAAGCAGAGAAGTGTTCTGAAAAAGTAAGTTTTTCTCGGTTTTCCCATACATAAATAAAGACATCTTGCACAATATCACGAGCCTCCTCCTGATCACCAAGAAAACCGGAAGCATACAGATATAATTGTTCGGCATATTGCTGAAAACAAGAAGTAAATGCCTTCCAGTCACCATCTTTTATAGCACTGAACAAGATATCTTTTTCTTCCATGATTTTTTTACAACTTAGGAGGCAAATATATACATTTTAACTGATATGCAAATAAATCACTCTATAGATATTCCATTTTGTTTTACATAAAAAAATCGGGTTATAAGCCCTCCTTGCTTATAACCCGATTTTAATTTTACAATCAGACGTATTATTTCACACCCTTCACTTCATCAAATCCTTTACCAAACACACCCATCACAGGAGCCATTGTCATAAATACATTGGGATCAACTTGTTTGGCAATTCTCAAAACATCAGAAGCCTCATGTTTACGAGCTACAATCAAGATGATTTTTTTATCCTGCCCGGAATACCATCCTTTAGCATCAATAAGAGTAACACCACGATGTACTTGATTCGTCAATTCACGAGCCACCTCATCAAATTTATCTGTAAAAATAAACAATTGAGCCGACTGTGTCTTACCAGTCAATACATAATCGACTGTAAAGGACACGATACCCATCATGACATAACCATATATCAAACCTCCGACAGCCTCTCTGTCAATATGATCATAAATCAACAGAGTCATCGCAATTACACAAAAATCACAGAACATTAAAATCTTTCCAGGACTTACATTGTGATATTTTGTCACCAACATGGCAATAATATCCGTACCCCCCGTACTACCGCCCACAGAAATGGCGATTCCAATACCAAGACCTGTCAACATTGCAGCAATG
This sequence comes from uncultured Odoribacter sp., assembly GCA_905193145.1. The sequence goes on from CAJJNP010000002.1 coordinate 38,210, forward strand.
ATAGTACTCATAAACTTTTCATCCGGTAAAATACCATCCACAGGCATCAGTGGTTGCATAATACCCAAGAATATACTACCAACAGCTATTGCAAAAATCGTTTTGATACCGAACTTGGGGCCCAATATCTTCATGGCAATAACCAACAAAATGATATTTACCAAAGCATAGCCCACACCCACTGGAATACCAAACAGATAAAACAACACAGTAGAAATACCCGTTGCACCACCACCTACAATTTTATGAGGCACTAAAAATCCTGTAGCAGCAAAAGAGTAGATTAACATACCGAAGGTGATAATCAAATAAGGTTTTATCTCCTTCAAAAGATTCTTATTCTTCATTTACTTATTCATTTTTTGCCATGTATCTTTTAATGATACAGTGCGATTAATTACTAATTTACCATCCTTAGAGTCCGGATCTACACAGAAATATCCTAAACGCTGAAATTGAAAACGATCACCAGGACGCGAAGTCTTAAGACTGGATTCCAATTTACATCCCGTCAATACCCGCAAAGAATTTTCATTAATAAATTCTTTAAAGTCAACATCTTTATGTCCTGCCGGATCTTCATCTTTAAACAAACGGTCATACAAACGGACTTCTGCCTCAATAGCATCATCTGCAGCCACCCAATGTAACGTACCCTTCACTTTCCGGTTAGCAGCCTCATTACCACTACCGCTACGGCTTTCGGTATCATATGTACAATGAATAACAGTCACATTGCCAGCCTCATCCTTTTCAATATGGTCCGTACATTTAATAATGTAAGCACCTTTCAAACGCACTTCCTGTCCCGGGGTTAAACGGAAGAATTTTTTCGGTGCGTTTTCCATAAAATCATCCCGTTCAATAAACAATTCTCTGCCAAAAGCTACCTGACGGGAACCAGCTGTCGGATCTTCCGGATTGTTTTCAATTTCCACCATTTCAGTCTGACCCACTGGATAATTGTCCAACACCACCTTCACCGGATCCAGTACAGCCATAACACGAGGAGCGGTTTTATTCAGATGTTCACGCACACAATATTCCAACAATGCCATATCCACAACGATTTCACGACGTGCTACTCCAACTTTTTCAGCAAACATGCGGATAGATTCCGGAGTATAACCGCGACGACGCAAGCCACAGATAGTCGGCATTCGCGGATCATCCCAACCCGATACATATTTTTTCTGCACCAGTTCCAACAGACGACGTTTACTCATCACAGTATAGTTCAAATTGCGACGGGCAAACTCTATCTGACGAGGACGATATTCTGTAGATGTCAATTCATCCAAGAACCAATTATAAAGCGGTCTGTGAATTTCAAATTCCAGAGTACAGATAGAATGAGTAATCCCCTCCAAATAGTCACTCTGTCCATGAGTAAAGTCATACATCGGATAGATACACCATTTATCACCTGTACGGTGGTGGCTGCAATAAATAATACGATACATAATCGGATCACGCATCAACATATTAGGAGATGCCATATCGATTTTTGCACGTAATACACGGCTGCCTTCCTTAAATTCACCAGCCTTCATTCGATGGAAAAGATCCATATTTTCTTCAACAGAACGATCACGATAAGGACTGTTCACTCCCGGCTCCGTAATAGTCTTACGCCCGGCACTGATTTCTTCTGCCGTTTGATCATCCACATATGCTTTCCCATCACGAATCATTTGTTCAGCCCAATCATAAAGCTGCTGGAAATAATCGGAAGCATAATGAACCTCTCCATCCCACTGGAATCCCAGCCATTTGATATCCTCTTGGATAGCATCAGTAAATTCAACATCTTCCTTCGAAGGATTTGTGTCGTCAAAACGCAGATTACACTTACCGTTGTATTTAGCCGCCAACCCAAAGTTGAGGCAAATAGAAGTTGCGTGTCCAATGTGCAAGTAACCGTTAGGCTCCGGCGGGAAACGAGTATGTACTTTTCCGCCATTTTTACCTTCTGCGATTTCCTTTTCAATAATTTGCTCGATGAAGTTCAATGATTTTTCTTCCTCGGGTTCTACAATGTGTTGGTCTTTCTCCATAAATGTCTTTTTTACAAAGTCCACAAAATCCACAAGAGCGAAGCATTCACAACAACAACCCACTCTCATGTACTTTAAAAACTCATTTTTCTGAGGGTACAAAAGTAACTAATTTATGAGAGTTTTAAAAGTTTGCGTATATTTGCAGCGATGAAAAAAATTATCAGCATATTCATATTGACCTTTTTGCATCTTATTTGTCTGGCACAGAGCGAATTTGATGACTACAACTCTTACAATGACGAGCATGGAGTGCAAGAGTCTGAGCGTGATTCTGTGCCCCAAGAGAACGTTCCACACTATAGATATACGTGGAAATGGATGCGTAACGGCGTATATCCGCAAGAAGTACCCTTAGATACTTTACAAGACGGAATTCATAATTTCAATGATATATTCAAAAAAAGCATTTCCAATACTTATTTAGGAAATTTTCCTTCGCCATACGAATCCAACATTTTCATTGAAAGAAACGCAGTAGAAGATTTTTATCCTTTAACCTACCTGCGCAGCTTTCTTTTCATGCCAGAAGATATCATAAACTTCAATACCACCACTCCATACACTCGACTTAAATATTTCACTGGAGGAGGAAAAGGTAAAGCAGAAAATATGATTGATGCTTGGCATTCACAAAACATCAATCCGTTTTGGAATATCGGAGCTCGCTACCACCTTATTTCAAGTGACGGACGATACGCAAATCAAAAAAGCAAAATATCCAACTTTTCGCTTTTTTCGTCTTATGAACGTGACAGAATTGTTGCCTCCTTTATGTTGGATCAACACAAAGGTGAAATTCGTGAAAATGGTGGTATTCAAGACCGAACTTATGTCACAGACTCTATCGAAAAAGCTGAAAACATTCAAACTTGGTTAGGTCAGGATGAAGTATATAATAACTTTCGAATTATTAACTTCAACGTACAAGGACAATACAACATTGGAAAACCGAAGCAAGTGATCCATGATAAGGATACTTCAGAAGTTTATCCTGCCAAAGCAGTTCTCAACATCCGCACCCAAAACAATCGTCACAAATTTGAAGAAGGAAGCATCAACTTTGACTTTTATCGGCATACGTATCTTGACAGCACCAAAACATCAGACCACTATAAAAGCAAGATTATTGACCTCTCTGCAAAATTCATCGTAAACGAACACCCCAAATATAAATACCTTCCTGGGATATATGCCGGTTTGGATTTCAAAAGAGACAAATATGAACAAGTTATAAACTTTGATACAGTCTCCCACACCGCTACAGAAGGCTCCAAAAACTATATGGGTACCTATATTACTGCCGGGCTCTTCAACATCGATACCAATGCCATGTTGAATTACGATATTGCAGGACGTATCGGCATCTTAGGGTATTACGCCGGAAATTTCAAAGTTGACGGTTTTATCAGTCAAGCGCTTCGCAAAGACAAAAGTAGCTTCTTGCGGGCTGATGCGAAAATTGAATTACAAAGCGTCAATCCATTTCTAGATTTATATGTCGGCAACCATAATATTTGGGATAACGACTTTAAAGCTATTAAAACCATCAATTTAGAAGGACGATACATAAACAAGCGTTTACACACAGAATTAGGTGTCGGATTTACAAACATCTTCAGCTATGTATATTTCGATTCCACCATTATGCCTCAACAAACCAGCAAAACCCTGATTATATTATCTGCTTGGGCAAAAGAGGTATTCCGTGCAGGTCACTTCTATTTTGACCAATCTGTTTATTTTCAGAAAAGCACACAGGAAGACATTCTTTCACTTCCAGCTATTGCATTATATTCACACAACTACTACCAGAATCACCTATTCAAAAGAGCTCTGCAATTGCAGATAGGATTCGACTTGTATTATAATACAAAATTTTATGCAGACAACTATGCTCCTGCTATCATGCAATTTTATAACCAACGGAAATATAAAACAGGAAATTATCCCAAAGCAGATGTTTTCCTGAACCTCAATATCAAACGGGCACACATTTTTGTCAAATACGAACACGTAAATTTCCATATCAAACAACATGGCAATTTTTTCAGTGCAGCCGATTATCCTATCAATCCTGCAATGTTAAAATTCGGCATTCAATGGGATTTCTTTGATTAATCCGTTTATTTTCGTATTTTTACAAAATGACATTCAAAAGAATTGCCACGTATATAAACATATTAGTATGTATAGGGTGCAATGTTACTCATACGGCATCTTCGGAAATGATACTTCCGGAGCCTTCGTATTTGGAAAAAATTTTAACTCGGGGAACTTTAAATATATCCACTTTCTACAACACTACCGATTTCTATATTTATCAAGGAATCTCCCGTGGTTTTCATTATGACTTGGCTAAAGATTTTGCAGATTACCTGATGGTAAATTTACAAATTATAGAAATCAACAACAATCCAGATACAGCCATACACCACCTCCAAAACGAAAAATATGATTTGCTGGCAATCAGCATGACGTCCACTCCGGACAGAGAGGAAAAACTCAGATTCTGTCATCCTTTTTTTAAGACGAATGAAGTCTTGGTGCAAAACAAAAATCACTCTCCAATAGGAAACCTAAAAAATCTGGATGGCAAAGAAATCTTTATTCCTAAAAATTTTCCTGCTTATAAAAAGACATTGGAACAATTGGAAGACTCTCTAAATATCAAAATACATATACGGGAAGTAGACCAAATCTTCAATGAAGATTTATTACACCTAGTCGAAACCGGAGTCATTCACTATACTGTTGTTGACGAAAATATCGCCCGCGCTAGTAGTTTTTCCATGAAAAACCTAGACTTCACCACCAAATTGAAGAATGACATATCGGTATCGTGGGTCTCCAATAAAAAAGCAGACTTATTGATCGATGAAATCAATCGTTGGCTACAAAAAATACGCCAAGAAGGAAAATTACAATATCTTTACAAGCGCTATTTCAATAATAGCAAAACAACCATTGGTAACAAATCCAAATACATACTACTCCGCGAAGGCAAAATCTCCCCTTATGATGAGCTGCTAAAGAAAGAGAGCAAGCGTCTAGGCTGGGATTGGCGCTTGTTAGCCGCCATTGTCTTTTCAGAATCACAATTCAATCCCGAAGCAGAATCACAATTCGGTGCTTATGGGCTAATGCAAATCATTCCGGAAACGGCTGAACATTTCCATGTATTCGACTATTTTCGTCCAGACAGCAATATCCATGCAGGTGTTTCCTATCTTAAATACCTAGATAAATACCTAACTTCTTATATTGCTGATCCACAAGAGCGCATTAAATTCATATTAGCCTCATATAATGCTGGACCCGGTCATATCCTTGATGCTATTAGATTGACAAAAAAATATGGTAAAAATCCCTACTTATGGGAGAATAACGTAGATTTTTACATGCGACATAAAAATGAAAAACAATATTACCAGGATTCTTTAGCAAAAAATGGCTACTGTAATGGTCCGCAAACCTACCACTATGTCCGTCGGGTCTTAGACATCTACAACAACTACAAGAGCATAAAAGAGTAAAATATAAAGTTATTCAAAACGATTCTACGAATATTGTTTTAGTTATTTATTTTTACTACCTTCGCATTAGTAGAATTTCTAATCATATAAAATATAAATTCATGCCTTACAGAAGATTACCCAATACAGATGCGGCAAGAATTAGAGCCTTAAAAGGAGCTTTGACCAAAGGACAAGACCTTGAAATAGATACAATCGCCTATTCTTTTGCTTTAAAACAAAAGATTGAATTTTTTTTACCCAAATTCGAGGTTGCTATACAGACCTCCAATCTGGCAAAAGAAAAACAATTCGGCAATAGTCCAAAATTTTCCGAATATGCCAAAAAAGCACGATTATATATCTCGCACTTTATTCAAGTTTTGAATTTCTGCATTGCCAGGGGAGAAATGAAACCATCTGTCAGAACTTATTACGGTCTGGATGAAAAAAGCTCAAAAGTCCCACCCCTACTAACAGAACAAGATTTATTGGAATGGGGAGAAAAAATCATCAAAGGCGACCAAGAGCGCGCTCTCAAACGGGATGGTAACACAATATACAATCCTACCATCGCTGTTGTACGAGTAAACTTTGAAAACTTCAAAGAACATTACACCCGACAAAAACAATTTCAGACCAACACAGCACGGGAGAGTTATAATGTAGCTCAATACAGAAAAGAAGCCGATGCACTTATCCTTGAATTATGGAATGAAATCGAACATCACTTTGAAAACATCCCTGATGAAGAAGAAAAACGGAGGCTGTGTGAAGAATACGGCTTGGTCTATGTCTTCCGGAAAGGAGAAAAAGATAGAATCCGACGCCGGAAAGAAGCGGAAAGAATCACCTTGAAACTATTCTAAAATAAATAGCTCCCGATGTCAATGACAACAGGAGCTATTATTTTTTTCTATCGTACACCTACCTTTCAAAGGGCATGAATGACATCCTTCACATGTTTTATTCCTCCTCAAGGCTTTCAATTTTCTGTAACAAAAGCTCAAAGCTCCGACAACAGCAATTCCAATAATAATATATACAAGAATCTTCTGCACCATAACTTAAAACATACTCCCGATTTGATAAACACAAAAAGCAACAATCCATGCCAAACCGGTCGTATAGAATATCGTAAACAATGCCCATTTCCAACCGGCCTCTTTCTTTATGGCAGCGATCACGGCCATACAAGGAAAATATATCAAAATAAACAGCATAAAGCCATAAGCCACCAACGGATTAAAGATATGATTCCCTTCACAATCCACCTGACTCTTCAGGCTTTCTGCCAAACCTTGGGTATTTTCTTCTGCATCCGGCACATGATACAATATCCCCATTGAACTAACGACAATTTCCTTTGCTGCCAAACCGGTTACGATACTGACACCCATTTTCCAATCAAAACCCAAAGGCTCCAGTCCTGGCTCGATAAAACGTCCCATTTTGCCAATATACGACTGCTCCAAATGTTCGGAAGAACCAACTTCTGCATCCCGATTCAGCGGGAAATAGCCCAAAGCCCAAATCAATATGGAAGCCATTAATATAATGGTACCCATTTTACGCAAATATTGCCCGGCCTTTTCCCACATATGAATCAAAATATTCCGCATCGTAGGCATCCGATAAGGAGGCAACTCCATGACAAAGGGTACGGATGAATTTTTAAAAAGAGTCTTTTTCATCAGCAAAGCAGTCAAAACAGCCACAACGATACCGATGAAATAAATAGACATCAAAACCAATCCCTGGTTCTTGGGAAAAAATGCAGCAACCAATAAAATATACACCGGCAAGCGGGCACTGCACGACATAAAAGGAGTTATTAACATCGTGATAATACGATCTCGTTTACTTTCCAACGTACGAGTTGCCATTATCGCCGGCACATTACAGCCAAATCCAATAAGCAAAGGAATAAATGACTTTCCGTGCAAACCAATCTTATGCATCAGTCTATCCATAATAAAGGCTGCTCTTGCCATATATCCGGTATCCTCCATCAAAGAAATAAAAAAGAAAAGAATCAAAATATTAGGCAAAAAGACAATTACTCCCCCCACCCCGGCGATGATACCATTCACAAGCAAATCATTTAAAGGTCCTTCAGGCAATATTCCGGCAGCCCATTCTCCCAAAGCAGCCACCCCCATGTCAATCCAATCCATAGGATAATTTCCCAAAGAAAAGGTTGCTTGAAATGTCAGCCACATAAAAAATATTAAAAACGGAAAACCCAGCCATTGATGAGTAAGCAAAGCGTCAATAGCATTTGTCAACTGCCGTTTATCTTTCTCGCCCGGATTATAGGTTTCCTGCAATGCCCCACGGATAAACCCATATTTAGCATTCGTAATAACCGTTTTGGTATCTTCTTTATACTCTTTTTCCAATTGTCCGATCTCTTTCTCTGCCACGGCCATAATCTGCTCATAATTTGGTACCGCATGCAATTGCTCCTGCATGATACTGTCATTCTCAAGCAATTTTATGGACACATACCTCGGAACATACATGTCCGTAATATTTTTATTCGATACAACAACTGCTTTTATCCGGCTAATTGCATCTTCAATTTCCGGTCCATAATTAATATGCACATGGCGAGATTCTTTCGCCTTATCCTCAAACACCTCTATAATCTTATCCAACACCTCACCAATACCGATTCCCCGAGATGCTGTGGTCGGAATAATAGGAATCCCCATCAGTTGTCCCAGGTAAGTATAATTCAATTTGGCTCCACCTGCAAGCAACTCATCATACATATTCAATGCCATCACGACACGAATATTCATATCAATCAACTGAGTTGTCAAAAAAAGATTCCGCTCCAAATTAGAAGCATCCACTACATTCAACACCAAGTCCGGATGATGCTTGGTAATATACTCCCGGACATACACTTCTTCAGCAGAATATTCTGTCAAAGAATAAGTTCCTGGCAAATCAATCAGATTTATCGTATAACCTTTATGATGCAAAACACCCTGTTTCGCATCAACGGTGACACCACTGTAATTTCCCACCTTCTCTCGCATTCCGGTTGCGCGATTGAACAAAGAAGTTTTTCCACAATTGGGATTTCCTACTAAAGCTATATTGATCGTTCGTGATCTCTCATGCACCTCCCGGGCAATATCATCTTCTGTAAATGTACCATTAAACCCTTCATGCATTTCACTGGAAATGCGCACCACTTCAATCAGAGAAGCCTCACTTCTTCTTAAAGAAATATGGCTGTCCATCAATTTATATTCTATCGGGTCGTGCAAAGGAGCATTTTTAATCACCAAAACTTTTTCGCCCTTCACAAACCCCATCTCCACGATTCTGTTGCGAAAACTGCCATGCCCATGCACTTTGATAATCACACACTCTTCTCCCGTTGCTATATCTGAAAGTTTCAAATAACTGTTATCCATTATTCCTCATATTTGCCCACAAAGATAAAGAATCTACACCGCTACTGTAATACCTAAAAATAGGTATATACTCATTTTACTATTTATTTTTCTTAAATAATTTACCCAACACCTGCACCAATCCCTCCATACTCTCTACTCGGTTTATCATTGAAATACTATGGAATGTCGTAGAATCATCACCTACACCCATCTGCATAGGATAGATTAGCATACAGTTTACCGTGTTGAAATATTTATTAATATAAGTCGGAACATATTCCATATGCCGCGAATAGGATGGGAATCCTGGACGGCTCATCACCAAAGCCAACGCATCATTATCCTGCACGGCGTTCGCCACCTCTGAAAAATTATCCCAATCTGTAAACTCTCTACACTCAACATCAATCGTATGTTTGGCATTCACCATTTTCAAAATATCCAAGACATCCTGATGTCCATAGAATATGAATTTCATCCCCAAATTTTTACCTATATTCCAAATACTCAGCAACCAATATGGAAACCCGACTTCCTTTTCTGCCTCTTCAGGAATCACAACAATGCAACGTTTTACCGTTGCAATCGGCTGCATAGGTCTGTAAGCGATAGTCGTTGTCGCACATTTAGCCAGCACCTCCTCTGTCAATTTACCTAAAAACTCATCGGAGATATACTTACCCGTACGCAATCCCAATACAATATCTGTAATTTTATTCTCCTTAGCCACATTCCGAATCCCATTCACAATATTCAAATCATAGCGCAATACGGTACTGATATGCTGATCTGTTGCAGCAGCCACTTTAACAGCCTTTTCCAACAACAATTCCGAACGTTTGGAAACCGCCGGATCATTATTTTCCGATTTAATGATACTGACAGCTGTCATGCGGGCTTTATTCCTGCGCGACTTGATAGCAGCACCCAACGTTATCAGCTCTCCAACATTCTCTTCATTGCTCAATGGAATTAATATCCGTTCTTCTTCAGCATCATTATCTGTAGATGCACTGCCGCTTACCTCAGCAATCGCAATATTCTGAGCAGCCCTTTGTGTGACAAACGATGCAATTGTACATGTCACCAATATCATGATGATAGTCCCGTTCAATACATCTTCATTCAATAAACGAATCAGATTCCCATCGGCATCTGTCCCCAACACCACCTTATAACCTATCAATACAGCCGCCAATGTCGCAGCTGCCTGTGCATTACTCAAACCGAACAGCAGACTACCCTCATCGCGGGTCAACTTAAAATTCTTCTCAGTCAACCATGCAGCGGCATATTTTGTCAGAGTAGCCACCACACACATCATACCTGCCACCAACAGGGCATTCCATCCTGCAGTGAAAGTCTTGACATTTACCAACATTCCCACTCCGATTAGAAAAATAGGAATGAAAATCGCATTGCCTACAAAATCAATCCGATTCATCAATGCCGATGTATTCGGTATCAGTTTATTCAATGCCAATCCGGCCAGGAAAGCCCCGATAATAGCCTCCAAACCGGCAGCTTCTGCCAAAAAAGAAGCCAGAAACACCAATGCCAAAACAAAAATATACTGCCCGACAGAATCATCATAACGCTTAAAAAAAGCACGTCCGACAATTGGAAATACAATCAAAACAACCGCTGTAAAAGCAATACTAGACAACCCCAATTTTATCCAGAAAGTTTCATTGATTTCACCGACCGACATTCCCACAATAACGGCCAATACCAATAAAGCCAAGATACAAGTGATTACAGTACCGCCAATCGCTATACTGACCACTCTATTCCGTGTTATCCCATATTTACTGACAATCGGATAAGTGATCAGCGTATGAGAAGCATACATACTGGCAAGCAAAATAGAAGTCGGCCATGAAAAATTCAAAAAATAGACACTTGTCAAAGTACCGACAATCATGGGTATTAAGAATGTATAAGCACCGAATGTCAAAGTTTTTCCATAATTCTTCCGCAAATCTGCCATATCGATCTCCAAACCTGCTATAAACATGATATATAACAGGCCAACCGTCCCAAACAACTCGATACTACTGTCTCTCAGCATAATTCCCAGACCATTCGGTCCTATCAAGGCTCCTGCTAAAATCAATCCTATCAAATCGGGAATTCTCAAACGGTGCAAAACCACCGGAGCCAACAATATAATAAAAAGTATCACCGCAAAAATCAACACAGGATTCGTCAACGGCAGAGTAATAAAAGCTTGCAGCATAAAAAAGGGATTAAACATATATATCATAATAAAAAAGGAGCCCATAGGCTCCCTTTATTATTCTTCTTCATTGCGAATAATAGTCTGCTCTCTATCCGGACCGACAGAAACAATCTTAATAGGTACCCCTAATTCCTCTTCCAGGAAATTGATATAAGCATTAAACTCTTCCGGGAACTCATCTTCCGAAGTCATCTGCGTCATATCAGTCTTCCATCCCGGTAATTCAACATACACCGGTTCAACCTCTTCACAGATGTCAAACGGAAATTCCTCGGTTTCCTGTCCATTGATTTTGTAAGCCACACAAGCCTTCACCGTATCAAAAGTGTCCAGCACATCACTCTTCATCATAATCAACTTTGTCACACCATTGACCATAATGGCATATTTCAAAGCCACAAGGTCTATCCACCCACAGCGACGTTTTCGTCCGGTCACTGCACCGAATTCATGTCCCAACTGTCCCAATCTGTCTCCGGTTTCATCAAACAGCTCAGTAGGGAATGGTCCTGCACCGACACGTGTACAATATGCTTTAAAAATACCATATACATCACCGATTGTACGGGGCGCAATACCCAAACCAGTACAAGCACCTGCACAGATGGTATTAGAAGAAGTCACAAAAGGATAAGATCCGAAATCAACATCCAACATCGTACCTTGTGCACCTTCCGCCAAAACGCTTTTCCCTTCTTTCAGCAAATTATTAATTACATGTTCACTGTCAATCAGTTTAAATTGCTTCAGATACTCCAATGCCTCAAACCACTCTTTTTCCAAAGCAGTAACATCATATTCATAATTCAATCCCTTCAGAATCACTTCGTGTTTTCCTTTGGCAATTGCATATTTTTCGTCAAAATTGTGCAACAAGTCTCCCACTCTCAAACCGTTTCTGCTCACCTTGTCAGTATAAGTCGGTCCGATACCCTTACCGGTTGTACCCACCTTGGCATCTCCCTTGGCTGCTTCATATGCGGCATCCAAAATACGATGCGTAGGCATAATCAAATGTGCTTTTTTAGAGATACACAATTGTTTTGTCAAATCATGTCCGCTTGCAGCCAAAGCCTCAGCTTCTTGCCGGAACAATATAGGGTCTAAAACGACACCATTACCGATAATATTCATTTTACCGCCCTGGAAAATACCTGAAGGAATTGAGCGAAGTACATACTTCTGTCCCTCAAATTCCAATGTATGACCGGCATTCGGTCCTCCCTGGAAACGAGTTACAACATCATAGTTGGGTGTCAATACATCCACCACTTTCCCTTTTCCCTCATCTCCCCATTGTAATCCAAGCAATACGTCAACTTTCATCATCTAAATTGTTTATAAATATTATAAAGCTAATGTTCAATCATTTAATACTTTTGAACTCAAACGCACAAAAGTAGCCAAATTTCCTCAATTAATCAACAACTTCCATCAACTTCTTCTGCACAAGATTTGCATATTCCGTAGACATACAGCAAATGGTGGTGCACAATAAATTGATGTCTTTCCTGCATTTGCGCTACAACCTCGTCTATACGGGGATCAGAAAACTCTTCCACTCTCCCGCATTTTTGACAAATCAGGTGTTCGTGATGCTCATTGTTAAACGCTTTTTCAAACTGAGCAATATTATTGCCAAACTGGTGTTTGATCACCAATTTACAATCCAGCAACAAATCAATCGTATTATAAAGCGTTGCACGGCTCACCCGATAATTCTTGTTCTTCATAAACATATAGAGAGACTCTATATCGAAATGTCCTGAATGCGAATATATTTCATCTAAAATAGCATATCTTTCCGGTGTTTTCCGATGTCCTTTTTCCTGCAAATAAGCTGTAAATAGCTCTTTAACCGTCTCCTTTATCTCATCCATATCAAAATAATCGCCCTATCTATTATCATTTATCATCAGATTCTACACGCAACACAGTTTCTACTCCCTTAATCGTAGCTATCTGCGACACAATCCGTCCCAAATCTTCAGTATTATGGACATACAGATGAATCATTCCCTCAAAAATTCCATCACGGGCTTCCACATGTATCATCCGCATATTTACCTTCTCCTCTTTGGCTATCAGTCCGGTCACCTCACTGACAATTCCCGGAGTATCGATACCTGTAATTTTAATCACAGCCAAGAAAGACATCAATTTGTGGCTCACCCATTTGACAGGTACAATTTTATCACCGAAACTGGCCATCAGGCGAATCGCCTCCGGACATGAACGCTTATGCACCGTCACCTTCGTTCCGGCAATGTTCATACCCACCACATCATCTCCCGGGATAGGATTGCAGCAAGGAGCAATCGTAAAATCAGAATTCAGGTCGATACCTTGTTCCTGTCCTCCCTTTTTCTTCCCCTCGGAATCTTTGCCATTCCACAAGAATTGAAGATTCCAGTACTTGATAAACTTATTTTCGGGACGCTTTTTCAATGCCTTTTCCAGATCTTCCGGGGCAATCATCCGTTTACCGATTTCCACATATAAATCATCCCGGTTATTAAGCCCATAATGCAACAAAGCCTTGTTCAGAGTTTCGGAAGTTGGCGGCAATCCCAATTTTTTGACCACCTCTTCATACGTATTGATACCATAGCGTACCAACTCCTTCTTTTCTTTCTTAAAAGTTGCATTAATGTGCGTCCTGGCTTTGGCTGTTACGACAAAATCCAACCACTCCTTCTGTGGTTTCTGTTTGTCGCTGGTCAATATTTCAACCTGATCTCCACTAGCTAATTTGTGGCTCATCGGTACCAACTTGTGATTTACCTTGGCACCGATACAAGTATTACCAATTTCCGTATGAATGTCATAGGCAAAATCCAGTGCCGTAGCGCCTTTAGGCAAAGTGCGCATATACCCTTTCGGGGTAAACACCCGGATTTCCTTTGTAAAAAGATTCAATTTAAACTCATCCAAAAACTCCAAGGCCGTAGCATCCGGCTGGTCCAAAATTTCCTTGATTCCTGCCAGCCATTTATCCAATTCAGAACTTTCACCCTCCCCTTTATATTTCCAATGGGCTGCCAAACCTTTTTCAGCCACCTCGTCCATTCTCTCCGAACGGATCTGCACTTCAAACCATTGTCCTTCCGGCCCCATTACAGTCAAATGCAAAGCTTCATACCCATTCGCTTTCGGCACACTCACCCAATCTCGTATACGTTCCGGTTTCGGACTATAAATATCAGTAATCAAAGAATAGATATTCCAGCACTGCCATTTTTCAGGCACTCCCTCTTTTGGTTTAAAGACAATACGCACTGCCAGCAAATCATATATCTCGTCAAAACTGATATTGCGTCTCTGCATTTTCAGCCACACCGAATAAACGCTCTTTGTACGGGCAGTAATGGCATATTCATAGGTATTATCAGCCAATTTTTGACGTATAGGCTTAATAAACTCCTCAAACAAAGCAGAAAACTGATTCTTATAAGCCTCGATTTTTTTAGCAATCACCTGATACTCTTCGGGATGCTCATACTTCATACTCAAATCTTCCAATTCGGTTTTGATGGCATGCAATCCCATACGGTGAGCCAGCGGAGCATAAATATAAAGCGTTTCACTGGCAATCTTCACCTGCTTGTGCTCCGGCATAGAAGCCAAAGTCCTCATATTATGCAGACGGTCGGCAATCTTAATCAAAATCACCCGCACGTCATCTGCCAGCGTCAAAATCATCTTACGGAAACTCTCCGCCTGTTGACTGGTTTCCGAACCCATCACACCGCTGATCTTAGTCAACCCATCCACAATGGAGGCCACTTTAGGGCCAAACAGATTGGAAATATCCTCCACCGTGTAATCCGTATCTTCCACCACATCGTGCAACAATGCAGAAATCACCGAAGTGGTACCCAAACCAATTTCCTTTGTAGCAATTTTAGCCACTGCCAACGGATGCATGATATAAGGCTCTCCTGACCTTCTCCGCACTCCCTTATGTGCCTCATTAGCAAACTCAAAAGCTTCTTTTATCTTTTGGATATCCTCCTTTATCGTATCTTTTCTTAAAGACTTCAACAAATCTTCAAAAGCATCTCTTATCTGTTCTTGTTCTGTCATACTAGAGATTTTACTTAGTCCAAAGATAATAAAATTTTATTATCAACCATATTATCTTAACATATTTGCACGTGTCGGCAGATAATTTTTTCTCCCATAAAAACTCCGCCCGTCCGTTCAAATATTTCTGCCTTATCTGTAGTATAGTAACTTACACTTTCTCCTTTCGACAGACAAGTTTCCATCTCCGGATGCCGCAACAGGTAATCTTTCAAACTATCAGCAACGATATGCCCCTGTCCGATAATCCGCACATGCTCTGGCACCATCTGTTGAATCAAAGGACGCAGCAACGGATAATGCGTACAGGCCAAAACAATCGTGTCCAAAAGCGGATCTGCAGTAAACAGTTCGTTCAAATATTTCCGAACAAAATACTCCGCACCTTCACCGGACAACTCATTGTTTTCAACCAACGGCACCCACATCGGACAAGCCAATTGTGTGATATGGAATTTCTCCTTTCCAAACAATTTCTCTATTTCTATCGGATATGAGTCGGAAGCCACCGTACCGCGTGTGGCCAATATGCCGATGTGTCCGTTTTCCGAATAGTCAGCCAACGCCTCCACACTCGGCCGAATCACGCCCAACACCCTTTTGTGTGCATCTATCAACGGCAAGTCCACTTGCTGTATTGTTCTCAAAGCTTTTGCAGAAGCCGTATTGCAAGCCAGAATCACCAGACGGCATCCCATCTCAAACAACTTTCTCACAGCCTCGCCTGTATAATGATATACAGCCTCAAACGAGCGGGAGCCATAAGGAGCTCTGGCATTATCCCCCAGATAAATATAATCATATTGTGGCAACTCCCGGATGATCTCTTTTAAAATCGTGAGACCACCGTAACCGGAATCAAACACACCGATACATTCTCCCTGCTTCATAACGTATAAAAGTAAAAAAAGCCGCCTAAAAGGCGGCCTCCATATCGTTGATAAATCTTATTGCAGACCCAATTTTTTCTTTACCAAAGGAAGTACATCTTCTGTATTGTCTGCATTGAAAAGAATACCTCCCTGACTCATATCAAAGATATAGGTAAAACCATTCTCTTTACCCACAGCCTTGATTGCATTCAAGGCTTTATCCATAATCGGCTGCATCAATTCTGCCTGTGTTTTTTCCAAATTATCCATTGCAATCTGCTGGAAGCTCTGGATTCTCTGCTGCAGTTCCTGCAGTTCCTGTTCTTTAGAAGCGCGGATAACGTCAGACATGGTTTTTCCGTTTTTAGAATATTCGTCCAACTTCACCTTAAATTGCTCCTGCATATTTGTCAATTCTTTTTCTATCTCAGCCTGTTTAGTCTCCATTGTCTTGCGGGCAGAGGCCATTTCCGGCATTGCCTGAATCAATTTCTGAGTTTCAATGTGTCCCAATTTCACCTGTGCAGAGACACCCATTGCGGTTAATAAAAATGCGACAACCGCTACTAATTTAATCATATTCTTCATACTTTCTGGTTTTTATTTCTATTTCAATAATCATCGTGTCACAAAAATAGTAAAATAAATCCACTAACCAAGGATTTCATTAAAATTCCTGGCCCAATACAAAGTGGATTTGTGAGCCTGCAGCTCCGTCACGTCCGGGCACTTTGTCGAATCCATATCCCCAGTCGATACCCAACAGACCGAACATCGGCAAGAACACACGCAAACCGACACCGGCAGAACGGTAAAGGTTGAACGGTTCAAAATCCTTCAACTCATACCAAGAGTTACCGGCTTCCAGGAATGCCAATGCATAAATTGTAGCCGACTGAGCCAATGAAATCGGATAACGCACTTCCATGGTCAACTTAGAATACAGACTTGCATCCGAAGAATTCGGAGCCAGGAAGCTGGATCCTGCATTGGTCAACGCACCATTCTCATATCCTCTCAAACCGACATACTCACGTCCATACAAACTATATCCGGACATACCGTCACCACCCATCTCATATCCTTCAAACGGAGAACGCTTATGCTTGTCGAAATGTCCCAAATAACCATACTGAGCTCCGGCATACAACACCAGTTTTTCATTTCTGTCAAGCGGCATAAACACCTTGCCCTGGAATTTCCATTTGTGGAACTCAATCCAACGGTATTTATCTCTATCCTTGATATTAGGACTTGAATAATCCTTGCTTGTAAACCAAGAGTAAGGAGGTGTAAAGGTCAAACCCAAAGTAAAGTCTGAACCGCGACGGGTGTACAACGGATTGTCAATAGAACTACGACGCAATTGTACGGCAAATGACAAGTTGTTTGAACTTCCGTCCTGGATGATATAATATGCCCAGTTTTTCAACATATAACGTTGATAAGACACCTCTGTATACATGGTAAAATAGTCATCCGGCCATTTAATACGTCGTCCCAAACCGGCACTTAAACCGAATGTTGACATTCTCTGGCTTTCATCAAATCGCTCGCTTGCTTTCAGAGAATTACCCACCAAATAAGACTTATAATAGTTGCTGGAATAACCTGTCTGACGAGAATAATATGCCGACACACTCAAAGAGTTTGGCTTTTTACCGCCCAACCACGGTTCGCGGAAAGAAACACTGAATGAAGTGTAATACTTACCATTGGTCTGCGCCTTCAAGCTCAACATCTGACCATCACCCTGTGGCAACGGACGATATGTTTCCCAATTAAAGATATTACGCATAGAGAAGTTGGTAAAGGTCAAACCGATAGAACCGATAATCATACCGGCACCCCAACCTCCGGAAATTTCTATTTTATCATTAGCTTTTTCCACCAGATTATATTCGATATCCACCGTTCCCGCTTCCTGATTCGGATTCACCGGATTCGGAACAATCTTTTCCGGGTCGAAATGTCCCAAGTTAGCCAACTCACGTACACTTCGGATGATATCTTCACGGCTGAACAATTCACCGGGATAGGTATAAAGTTCACGACGAATTACATGTTCGTGCGTTCTGTCATTACCTTTAATAATGACACGGTCTATCGTTGCCTGCGGACCTTCCAACAAACGAATTTCCACATTAATCGAGTCCTTACCGACCACCGTTTCAATCGGCATTGCTTGAAAGAACAGATAGCCTTGATTCAAATAGAAGTAATTGGCTACAGCATCTTCATCCTCTCTCAAACGCTCTTCAAAGTACTTTTTATTATAAGTATCTCCCTTGCTGATATTCAAAAGACGGGACAACTTGTCGGAATCCACCACCGTATTTCCCACCCAGGTGATATTATTATAGAAATACTTATTTCCCTCCTCTACATCGATGTAGACTTTCACCCGGTTTGGCGAAACCTGCACCACACTGTCCGCAATAATAGAGGCGTCACGGTATCCCAATTCATTATACTTATCCAACAAATTATATTTGTCATCTTCGTAATTGGTCTCAATATATTTCGACGACTTAAAGAAATTAGCCAAGCTCTTTTCTTTCGTTTTCTTCATCGCCCCTTTCAGTTTGCGGTCTTTCACCTCTTCATTACCGGTAATCACCACCTCGCTGATTTTGATTTTACTCTTTCTCTCCACCGACACATCCAATATCACGAAATTCGGTGCATTAGGATCATCCCGCTGCAACACCTTCACATCCATATTATAATACCCCTTCTCCTTAAAGTACTTCTCAATAATATGTTTCAAATTGGAAATCATATTGTCGGTCACCTGAGTACCCGGCAGCGGATTGATTTTCTCCTTAATTTTAGTCTCCTCCGACTTTTTAATACCGATATAGTTAATGCCCGATAACTTATGCCGCTCAGTCAGGTTCATAATCAAGAACACCTTATTCCCCTCCACTCGGTCAACAGAAATCGTAACATTCGAAAACAACCCCTGAGAATACAGACGCTTAATTGCTTTTGTAATAGCATCTCCAGGGATTTTAATTTCACTACCAAACTGCAAACCGGCCAACTGAATCAACGTACCCGGGTCATACTGGTCGCCCAATCCGGTCACTTCGATTCCCCCAATCACATAGGTTTTAGGACTTGAATAAAACACTTCCGGATGGTCTGTCGTGCCTGAATTCTGCGCAACGACCTTTCCTACAGCAAAAAAAATTATCAGTATACCAAGAATTACTTTACCAATCATATATCATTTTTTACTTACTTGCTCACCCGTCATGCCAAAACGCCGTTCACGTTTTTGAAAATTACGGATTGCCAAATATAAATCATCTTTTTCAAAATCAGGCCAAAATTTAGCGAGAAAATAAAATTCAGTATAAGCACACTGCCAAAGAAGGAAATTACTTAACCGGCATTCTCCGCTGGTCCGCACCAATAAATCAGGATCAGGAATTCCTGCCGTAGTCAGATAATTGGCAAAACAATTATCTCCAACACCTTCTAAATCAGCAATCTTTCCATTCTTATAATCTTCTGCCATTTTTTTTGCTGCCTCCAAAATCTCCCAACGGGCACCATAGCTCAAAGCCAAAATCAAAGTCACACCGGTATTTCCAGCCGTCTGCTGAATCAATCCTTCCATTTTTTTCCACACCATCTCCGGCAAATCCGTTGTATGTCCGATCACCTGAATGCGCACGTTCTGCCGCATCAAATCCGGAGTTTCCCGAATAATGGCATCCACCATCAACCCCATCAACGCATCAACCTCAGCCTTCGGCCGATTCCAATTTTCTATTGAAAAGGTGTACAATGTCAAATATTTCAACCCAATTTCCCCGGCAGCCTCCACCACCCTCTTCACTGCATCAACGCCAGCCTTGTGACCATAGACCCGATCCAAGCCACGTTCTTGCGCCCAACGGCCATTACCATCCATAATAATAGCCACATGTTCCGGCAGTCCCGCAGCAACAATCTCTTTCTGTATATCACTCATAGAATCTGTTATTTTCACAAAAAACGCCCAAAGATAAAAACAAAATCACGATTATTCACGACAACCCCGCCATTTTTCATTCCTTTCATCTTCTCCCCACTTCAATTTTCTCCTCAAAGTCTCATAATAATTATGTCCCGGCAAATTCACGACATTCAATTTTCTATCGCTACGTCGGATTGTCAGACGACAAGAATCCTCCATCGGACGGATACGCGAATCCGTACTCAGAATAAAATTCCCGGACCTGCTCTCCACTTTCAGCCGAATCTCAGCATCAGCCGGCACTACCAACGGACGCATACTTAAATTATGAGGACAAATCGGCGTAAGGATAATATTATGACACTCAGGACTCACAATCGGACCGCCACCACTCATGGAATAAGCCGTCGAACCTGTAGGTGTTGCCACCACCAAACCGTCAGCCCAATAGGTTGTCAAAAAGACATCACCGATATATGCATGAATATTCAGCAACGAAGCTGTAGCCTCCTTCTGTACACCCACCTCATTCAACGCATAATCAAAACCCTGCATCTCCCTGCCGTCTACATTCAACTGCAACATCTCACGCTGCTCCAACTCATACTGTCCCCGGACAATACACTCCACAGCCCTGTCAATTTCATCCGCACGTACATTAGCCAAAAAACCCAGACGTCCGCTATTCACCCCCAACACAGGCACACCGCTGTCACGGATATATTCCACCGAATCCAAAAATGTGCCGTCTCCTCCAAAGCTCAACAACATACCTACCTCGTCCGCAGGCAAAACACTTTTCCCGAATAAATCCTCAAAACCGGGAGCATATCCGAAACGCGTCTGCAACAAAGACGCAAAACCGACCTCACACACCACCTTAACGTCATGTTTCCTCAGACATGCCACCAGATTCTGCAAAGCCGGCAAATATTCCTCTCCGATATTCTTTCCGTAAATAGCGACTTTCATCATAGACCTAACTATTTGAAGTTGCGCAAATATAAATAACAAATTCAAATATCACACACAGTATTCAGATATAATATATTTTTTTCGAAACAGATAATTTATTCATCTCTTTTTTCTACCTTTGCCCTTATAACCTTGAAATTTAAACATTAAAAAAACATGTTACCTAAATTCCTTATCGCCGACAATTCACAGGAGGCACTCGACTTAGTTTACGTCGTACACACAGAAAACCCACGCTGTATTATTCAATGCGATCTGGACGGTTTCTACAGTAATCAGAAAATTTACTGGATTGACGAAGAACCACTCAGTCAAGACGACATCGACACCCTAATGGAGGAAGCCGAAGAATTTTATGAAAACGAGCTGGACAACCAAGAGGATGTATACGATGAAGAAGAAGACGAAGAAGATTTACCATCTAAAAAAATGAGACAATGACCTATACAGAAGAAGACCTTCATAATTTTGAGCACAGAGGCATCAAAGCAGAAACCATTGACCGCCAGCTGGCAAATTTCCAAAAAGGCTTTGATTATATAAACCTCTCCGAACCGGCCACTACAGACAACGGAATCATCCACACCTCACCGGAAGAAGAAGAACACCTGATAGAGACTTACGACCAAGCCCGCGAAAATACCGACATCATCAAAATGGTGCCAGCCTCCGGGTCTGCCACCCGTATGTTCAAAGACCTCTTTGCATTTATGGACAACTATCACGGCACCACCGAAGAGTTTCTTGATTTTGTTCAACACAAAGAGCCGGGAAGCATGCACTATTTCTTTGAGAAACTGGACGAACTTCCTTTTTACGAACACCTAGCCAATGTCATGTGGAAAGACGGCAAGGACATCAACAAAATGATAGAAAAGCGAGATTTCAACGAAATATTGAAATACATCCTTTCCAAAAAAGGGCTCAACTATGGCAACACCCCCAAAGGGCTGATCGATTTTCATATCTACCGTGATTTCGTGCGCACGGCATTTGACGAACACATTGTCGAAGCTGCCATGTATGCCAGCAACAACAAAACAGCCCAGCTTCATTTCACCGTATCCGAAGAATATCAGAACTTGTTCCAGGCTCGTCTGAAAAAAGTGACTAAAGTCTTTGAAAAGATGTTCGGTGTAAAATATGATGTCAGTTTCTCTATCCAGAAGCCTTCAACCGACACGGTCAGTATCGATTCAGAAGGAAATCTGCTACGTGATGAAGAGGGACAGATTGTCTTCCGTCCGGGAGGTCACGGCGCCCTCATCCACAATCTAAACGAACTGGATGCAGACATCATTTTCATCAAAAACATAGACAATGTAATCCCCGACCGTGCCAAAAACGATACCGTAAAATACAAAAAGATACTGGCCGGCATACTGCTTGATGTACAACAGAAAGTATTCGACTTCCTGGCCATCCTGAATGGCACACCGTCAGAAGAGCAACTGTTGGAAATCGAAAGCTACCTGACATCTGTCGGCTACAAAGAGGCAGAAGGCAAAACATTCCAAAACCAGACAGAACGCATCGAACACCTGAAAAGCCTTTTAGACCGTCCGATACGTGTATGCGGAATGGTAAAGAACGAAGGAGAGCCCGGAGGCGGACCTTTCTGGGTAAAGGCAAAAGACGGAAGTTCACGCCTGATGATTGTAGAATCGGCACAAATCAACATACAAGACAAAGGACAAAAAGAAATATTTGAGCAATCGACCCATTTCAATCCTGTCGACATTGTATGTGCCACGAAAAACTATAAAGGTCAAAAATTCAACCTTGAAAAATTCATTGACGAAGACCAAGGCTTTATCACCGCCAAGTCATACAAGGGCAAAGATATCAAAGTACAAGAATTGCCCGGCTTATGGAACGGAGCCATGGCCAACTGGATTACCGTCTTTGTAGAGGTGCCTTTATCCACCTTTACGCCGGTGAAGACCGTTTTCGACCTTTTCCGTTTTGAACACAGAAATGTAATAAGACGATGAGTAAAAGAAATTACCCTTTATTAATATTGCGAGGATGCGCCATGGGAGCTGCAGACGTTGTGCCTGGAGTTTCCGGTGGCACCATCGCTTTCATTACCGGTATTTACGAAGAATTGATTGACTCCATCAAGGCTGTCGACCTGCAGGCTGTCAAATTGCTGTTAAAGTTCAAGCTGGCGGAATTCTGGAAAAAAATCAATGGCAATTTCCTCATTTCAGTCATAGCAGGAATAGGCATTTCCATATTCTCTCTAGCGAAACTGATGACCTGGTTATTGGAAAACCATCCTATATATATATGGTCGTTCTTTTTCGGGCTTATCATTGCTTCATCTGTACTGGTAGCCAAAGAGATTAAAAAATGGAACATCTTCACGGTCATATCGCTCATTCTGGGAGCCGTCATAGCCTATGGGATTACCGTGATGACACCTTCAGAAACCCCGGACAGCTGGTGGTTCATCATCCTTTCAGGAGCCATTGCCATCTGTGCGATGATACTGCCCGGTATTTCAGGAGCATTCATCCTGCTGCTCATGGGTAAATACACCTATATATTAGGAGCCGTCAGCGCCTTCAACATCGGCGTACTGTTGCTTTTTGCAGTAGGAGCCGTAGCAGGGATTACCAGTTTTTCCCACTTATTGTCATGGCTGCTCAAACACCATCATACTGCCACCGTATCCCTATTGACCGGCTTTATGGTAGGTTCCCTGAACAAAGTGTGGCCTTGGAAAGAGACACTCCAGACCTACACAGACAGCCACGGAGTGGAAAAAGCCTTGGTAGAAAGCAATATTTCACCGGTACATTTCGGCGAACTGACCGGTAGCGACCCATTGCTATGGCAAGCAATCCTCATGTGCATAGCCGGTTTCCTTCTCATTTGGGGAATCGAAACTCTCGGCCGCAAAATGAGTGACAAACGAGCATAACACCATGAAAACATTCGGTATACTGGGTTATCCGCTCACCCACACCTATTCTCCCGCATATTACAACGGACGGTTTGCACGAGAATCCATCGAAGCAGAATACCGGACATTTGAAATAGCAGACATAACAGATTTGCCCCATCTTCTGGGGCAAATCCCAAATCTGCGCGGTTTCAACGTCACCATTCCCCACAAGGAAAACATACTGCTCTACCTGGACTATATCAGCGAAGAGGCACAAGCCATTGGAGCCGTCAACTGCGTTTCCGTCGAATACCGAAACGGACGCCCCTACCTGACAGGCTACAACACCGACATGGAAGGCTTTCGGAACGCCCTGACAGCCTTTATTCCTACAGGAATCGACCAAGCCCTCGTTCTGGGCAACGGCGGAGCAGCCAAAGCCATACGTTATGCCCTCCAGACTCTCGGCATCACCCCCCTCACCGTATCCCGTACCCCTCAAAAGCCGGGACAAATCGGTTATGCCGATATTGCCAACCACCTTTCCACCCATCGCCTCATCGTAAATACCACCCCATTAGGCACATACCCGGACATACAAAGTTGTCCCCCCATCCCCTATGAGCTACTGACACCGGAACATTATCTTTTTGACCTGGTCTACAATCCTTCTATAACAACCTTTATGCAAAAAGGAGAAAAAGCAGGAGCCCATACGTGCAATGGCTATGCCATGCTACTCGGACAGGCAGAAAAAAATTGGAATATTTGGGAGCTATGAATATTTTATCCGGTTCTTGCATTATTCAAAGAATATCCCTATCTTCGCAAACGTTTTAACACAAATACTATACATTATGTATTGTCCGAGCGAATATTATTTTGTATTAGCATACATAATGAGGTCACTAAAATTCCACTGGGGCCTCTAATTACCCCATATTCACTTCTTGAAATTTGACACTAAAATCAATAAAACTGAACAAAATTATGCAAAGACAGCTATTATTAGGTGTTGAAGCGATTGCCCAAGGAGCAATCGACAGCGGTATCTCCGGAGTATATGCATATCCGGGAACTCCTTCAACAGAAATCACCGAGTATATCCAGGGTTCCAAAGAAGCCATCGCACGCAATGTACACCGTGCTTGGGCAGCTAACGAAAAAACAGCTATGGAATCAGCACTCGGAATGTCATACGCCGGCAAACGCGCCTTGGTATGTATGAAACACGTAGGTATGAACGTAGCAGCAGACTGCTTCATGAATGCAGCCGTAACGGGAGCCAACGGAGGTCTGGTCATCACAGCAGCAGACGACCCTTCCATGCACTCTTCACAGAACGAACAGGATTCCCGAGAATATGGTAGATTTGCATTAGTTCCAATTCTGGAACCGTCCAACCAGCAGGAAGCATACGACATGACCCGCTATGGTTTTGCCCTGTCAGAAACAGTAGGCAGCCCCGTATTGATGCGTATCACCACCCGTTTGGCACACTCCCGCTCAGGAGTAGAACCATGCGAAGGATTGGCAGAAAACCATCTTCACCTGCCCGAAGACAAGCGTCAGTTCGTCCTGTTGCCAGCCATTGCCCGCAAACGCTACAGACTGTTGCTTGAAAAGCAGGCAGATTTCGTAAAAGCTTCAGAACAATCACCGTTCAACCAATACATTGACGGAGAAGACAAATCATTGGGTATCGTAGCTTGCGGTATCGGCTACAACTACTTGATGGAAAACTTCGATGGCAAATGCAAATATCCGGTTGTAAAAGTGAGCCAATATCCATTACCTCGCAAAATGATCAAACGCCTGATGCGCGAATGTAAACAAATCATGGTATTGGAAGAGGGCTATCCAATGGTTGAAAACATGCTGAAAGGCTATCCGGGCAATGAAAACATCCTGGGACGTCTGGACGGCAGCCTCCCACGCGATGGCGAATTGAATCCGGACTTAGTAGCCAAAGCTCTTTGCTTGCCGACAACAGAAGGCGCACCGGTACCAGAAATCGTTGCTCCCCGTCCACCGGCATTGTGTAACGGCTGTAGCCACAGAGACGTATACAAAGCATTAAACGAAGTAATTGCCACTTATGGCGAAGGTCGTGTATTCTCAGATATAGGTTGCTACACCTTAGGTGCACTTCCTCCATTCCAGGCCATCAACAGTTGTGTTGACATGGGTGCATCCATCACCATGGCCAAAGGAGCTTGCGATGCCGGCTTATTCCCAACCGTAGCAGTGATTGGCGACTCAACCTTCACTCACTCCGGAATGACCGGTCTGTTGGATGCTGTAAACGAAAAGACTCCTATCACCGTCATCATTTCCGATAACGAATCCATCTCAATGACCGGCGGTCAGGAATCATCAGCATTAGGCAAGATTGAATCCATCTGTAGAGGTATCGGTGTAGAACCGGAACACATCCGTGTACTGCTTCCTGTACCGAAAAACCATGAAGAATTGTGTCAGATTATCCGCACTGAATTGGAATACAAAGGAGTATCTGTCATCATTCCGCGTCGTGTATGTATCCAGAAAGCTACCAGAGACGCAAAAAAGAAAAAATAATTTCTCATTATCAAGACAAATTGTATGAAAACAGACATAATATTAGCAGGCGTAGGCGGACAGGGAATCCTGTCCATCGCAGCTGCCCTGGGTTCAGCAGCACTGACCAACAACCTATACATGAAACAGGCCGAGACTCACGGAATGAGCCAGCGTGGTGGTGATGTACAATCGTACATGCGTATTTCAGACAAACCGATTTATTCCGACCTGATAGCCAAAGGCACAGCAGACATCATTCTATCAGTAGAACCGATGGAAGCACTCCGTTATCTTCCGTACCTGCGTAAAGGCGGCTATGTAGTGACCAATGCCACACCGTTTATCAACATCCCCAACTACCCGGATACAGAAGTATTGTCAGCAACCTTGGCAGCACTTCCCCACCATGTAGTGATTGATGCCGATACCATTGCCAAAGAAGCGACCGGCAACGTACGTGCCAGCAACTTCGTTATGCTGGGAGCCGCTTCTCCATTCATCGAAATTCCTTTTGAATATCTCGAGGACGGTATCCGTGCCATCTTTGCCCGCAAGGGAGAAGAGGTTGTTGAAATGAACTTGAAAGGTTTGCGTGCCGGACGTGAATTTGCACTGAAAGCTACAAACAAACAATAAAAATTCTTTCATCACAATTGAACCGCCCGGCAGCCATGGCTATCGGGCGGTTTTCTTTTATTATTTCATAAAATAATAGCATAATTGCTTTGTTGTCTGGAATATATTTGATATTTTTGTGTATAAAGTTATTTATGTTTATGAAACATAATGCAACCAAGACCATATTGCTGATATTCTTGTTTCTATCAATCGTATCAGCGGCAAATGCAGCATCTTTCGTAATAGGCCGCATCTATTTAAAAAACGGCTCTGTCATCGAATGTTCGGAAAATGACAGGATTAAACTTCCAAAACGCTCGGGCAAGACAGTATTCCTCCGGAACGCATACAGAAAAGAAGAAGTCAGAGAGAACTTCAATGCCGCCCAGATTGATTCCATCGTTGTCTGGCATCCGGCCACACCTGAACACGTCCGCAAGTTCGTTCCGTCAGAAAGCCTTGGCTGGCTGTGGATATATGTCGAAACACCACAGATCAGCGTCGGGGTTTATTCCACCAAAGGTTACGGCATAGATACAAATGGCGGTATCCAGGTCTTACAACGAATTGGGCTGATTTCTTCAAAAACCACCTACTGTCTGAAAAAGACTGGAGAAGCAGATTTCACACCGGTGGGAAAAGTCGGCGGCAAGGCGAACAACAAATTCCGTAAAAAGATTGCCGCATATGTCAGTGATGATCCGACCATGGCAGATATCATCCTGAATTCAAGAACCCAACGAGACAATACGGTGCTGATGCTCATGGAGTATAAGTCGGGCGAATAACACAACTTTAATCACATATTGTCATGAAACACTATTTATTATCATTTCTACTAACCCTAACAGCCTTCTGCGTCGTCCAGACAGCAAGTGCCCAAGAACCTGAAGAGGATGAGAGTAACCATGTTATTGTAACCCTCAAGTCCGGAGAGAAAGTCGAAGGCTATGTAAGCAGAGGATGGCATGCCGAGAACTCTTTGTTCAAAAAAGAGAATTTTTCATTCAAGATTTCAAAAACTCCCGACGGCAAAGATCCGATCAAGTTCACAGCGGAAGAGGTGACTTGTATAGACTATATAGAGATAACAGAAAACCATCCGGATGGTCTGCGTTGGGAATCTCGTCCTCTTGCCAATCCTAATTTCAAAAGCCGTTACAATACAATGCAAAGGCTACTATGTGTCAATAAAGCGGGAAAGAACGCTACAACTTACTGGTGGAAAGTATGGGTCGCTTCAGGAGTGAACAGCATGAGCAGATCCCTCCAGACCTATTACGGTATCCGGTTCCACAATGACCCGGAAGGAATCGTATACCCTTACATGTTGGTTAATTCTGTATTGATGAAGGACAAATATCCAGGATTGCAGAAATTCTGTAAAAACTGGTTTAAGGGTCCGGACAGAAAATTGCACAAAAAACAGGTGGACGAGAATGATTCCTGGATTCTTGACATGTACGATGCATACCTTACACAGATGGGTGATGCGGCAGCCGACCTTCCCAACCCTATAAAAGAAAAGAAAACTAAAGACAAGTAATTTATTTGCTATAATACATCGTTCCGCAAACGGAGTTAGCACATAGGCATCTCCGCTTGCGGAATTTCTATTTCAGTGACATGAACAGACCATATTATTGATTTCACTACATATCCGTTTCTCCAAGCTTTTCAAATTCTGTTTCTCTATCAAAAAATCTCATATTTACAAACACTATCGTAACTTCCATTACCGTAACCACCGTTACGATAATGTAAAAATACAAATAAAATTACCATTCGTGCAAGAAATCCAAAGTTTTTATAGATTATGCAGCCTTTCCCTTGCTCCCATCCCACAAACCTCCCGCATTCCTCCCTCTTAAATATATCACAAACATATATCAAATATAACACAACTATAATACAAAGATAACAAG
>CAJJNP010000003.1 GCA_905193145.1 uncultured Odoribacter sp.
CTTTCTGTTCCATTCTGCTAACTTATTAAAAATTAAGACCTCCGTTACGGGCAGCGTCAGCCAAAGCTTTTACTCTACCATGATACAGATAACCATTTCTATCGAACACTACATTTTCAATACCTGCAGCTTTTGCTTTTTCTGCAACAACAGCACCGACAAAAGTAGCTTGTTCTGTTTTGTTACCTTTTTTTTCTGCAATTTCCTTGCACAAAGACGATACTGAAAGCAGAGTCTTACCTGCTTTATCATCTATCAGCTGTACAGAAATCTGTGTATTTGAACGAAAAACGCTCATACGTGGACGTTCAGCTGTTCCGGAGACAATCTTCCGAATTCTCCTTTTTATTCTTAATCTTCTTTCTTCCTTAGTTAAAGCCATAACTTTTTACATCCTTTAGTGATTAAACTTTAGCTGACTTACCTGCTTTCCGGCGAACAATTTCACCAACGAAGCGAATACCCTTACCCTTGTAAGGCTCCGGCTTACGGAAAGAACGGATTTTTGCAGCCACCTGACCGATCAGCTGTTTATCACAGCTTTCAAGTGTAATAATCGGGTTGGCACGTTTTTCAGTTACAGCTGAAACTTTCACCTCTGCAGGTAATACCAAGAAGATAGAGTGAGAATATCCCAAACCAAGTTCAAGCACCTGACCATCTGCATTTGCACGGAAACCTACACCTACCAACTCCTGTTTGATGGTATAACCTTCAGAAACACCAACAACCATATTGTGGATAAGAGCGCGATACAAACCGTGCTGTGCCTTATGTTCTTTATCTTCAGTGTGACGTTGTACGTGCA
The DNA here is from genome assembly GCA_905193145.1 of uncultured Odoribacter sp. Next base: position 809 of record CAJJNP010000003.1, read on the forward strand.
CCAAGTTCTCTTCAACAGTAACAGTAAGATCAGAACTTACCTTTTGCGAAAGCTGTCCTTTAGGACCTTTAACTGTGACGGTGTTATCAGGATTTACTGCTACAGTAACTCCTTGTGGTATATGAATTGGTAATTTTCCTATACGTGACATTTCTTCTTCACTTTAAATTAATACACATAACACAATACTTCACCGCCTACGTTACGTTGGCGAGCTTCTTTGTCTGTCATCAATCCCATAGAAGTCGACAAGATAGCGATACCTAAACCATTCAACACTCTAGGCATATCCTCTACGCTAGTATAACGGCGCAAACCAGGCTTAGACACGCGCACCAATGATTTGATTGCAGGTACTTTAGTCTCTGGGTGATACTTCAAAGCAATTTTGATATTGCTTCTAGCGCCTTCTTGTTCGAACTTGTAATTCAAAATATATCCTTTTTCTTTAAGGATTTTGGTCATCTCGAGTTTCATCTTAGAACCCGGAATTTCAACAACTTTATGACCAACACTTACCGCATTTCTAATACGTGTAAGAAAATCTGCTATTGGATCTGTCATCTCTTTTCGTTTTTAATAAATTACCAACTAGCCTTTTTAACTCCCGGTATCAAACCAGCCGAAGCCATTTCACGGAACTGGATACGACTAATACCAAATTGTCTCATATAACCTCTAGGACGTCCTGTCAATTTGCAACGGTTGTGCAAACGAATAGGATTTGAGTTTCTAGGCAGGAGACTCAGTGCAGCGTAGTCACCTTCTTCTTTTAACTTTGCTCGTTTCGCAGCGTACTTTTCTACCAATTTTGCACGCTTCACCTCACGGGCCTTCATTGATTCTTTTGCCATTTCTCTTGGTTTTTAATTCTTTTTAAATGGTAATCCAAACTCTCTGAGCAGAGCAAAACCTTCTTCGTCGGTATTAGCCGAAGTCACAAACGTAATGTTCATACCCATAATCTTGTGTACAGAATCCAACACAATTTCAGGGAATATAATCTGCTCATCAAGACCTAATGTATAATTTCCTCTACCGTCTAATTTACTGTTAATACCTTTAAAGTCACGGATACGTGGAAGTGCACTACAAATCAATCTTTCCAAGAACTCATACATTCTTTCTTTACGCAAAGTAACTCTCACACCAATCGGCATACCTTTACGCAACTTAAAGTTTGACACGTCTTTTGTAGATTTTCCAACAACAGCCTTCTGACCGGTAATTGCAGTAATCTCATTAATTGAAAACTCCAGAATTTTCTTATCCTGGATAGCTGAACCCACTCCCTGATTGATTACTATCTTCTCCAAACGGGGAGCCTGCATAACTGACTTGTATCCGAACTCTTTCATCAAAGTCGGTACAATTTCTTCGTTATACTTTGTTTTAAGATTTGGTACGTATTTCATCTAGTTTACATTATTTTGCTGTAACCACACAGCATATTTTATTTGCGGCGGCAAAGCTACAAATTAATTTTCTAATATGCAAGCGCCAAGGCAAAGTATTAAAACTAAGCCTTGGGCTACACAATTTTCAATCCTAATAAAGGATAGTTCTTATTTCAGAATTTCGCCTGATTTCTTAGCGTATCTTACTAACTTGCCGTTCTCGTCAGCTTTACGACCGATACGAGTTGCCTTACCTGTAGAAGGATCAACAACATTCAAGTTAGAAATGTGAATTGGGGCTTCCTGCTTGATAATACCACCCTGCGGATGTTTAGCATTGGGTTTCGTATGTTTGCTTACCATGTTGATGCCCTCAACAATAGCTCTTTCCTTCTCAGGAAAAACTTCCAGTACTTTACCCTGCTTGCCCTTATCCTCACCAGCATTTACCTGTACTAAATCGCCTTTCTTAATATGAAATTTTCTATTCATCGCCTATAAAATTTTAGATTTTAGACTTTGGATTCCAGATCGAAGTATCAACCACAAATCCTCCATCCAAAATCGTAAATAATTAAAGTACCTCGGGGGCTAACGAAACAATCTTCGTATAACCTTCACGAACTTCACGGGCTACAGGTCCAAAAATACGAGTTCCTCTCATTTCACCGGCGTTGTTCAACAATACACAGGCATTGTCATCAAAACGGATATAAGAGCCATCAGGACGTCTGTACTCCTTAGTTGTACGCACAACGACTGCCTTACTCACAGTTCCCTGTTTAATGTCACCATTCGGCAGTGCACTTTTTACAGCAACAACGATTTTATCGCCAACTCGTGCATATCTTTTCTTGGTACCGCCCAATACTCGGATACAAAGCACCTCTTTAGCACCGCTGTTATCTGCAACTGATAATCTGGTTTCCTGTTGTATCATGGTTACTTCACTTTTTCAATGATTTCAACTAATCTCCATCTCTTCATTTTACTTAAAGGACGGGTTTCCATAATTCTTACGGTATCGCCAATACTACACTCATTCTTTTCATCATGAGCAGTAAACTTTTTGGTCTTCTTTACGAATTTTCCGTAAATCGGGTGTTTTTCCTTAAAGTGTACAGCAACGGTGATAGTTTTATCCATCTTATTGCTCAGTACAACACCGATGCGTTCTTTTCTAAGATTTCTTTCCATTGCTTTACTTCTTTTCAGTTAATTCTCTCTTACGCAATTCTGTCATCATACGTGCGATGGTTTTACGAGCAGCACGAATCTGCATCGGATTTTCCATCGGAGTAATAGTATGATTCATTGTCAGCTTATTCAAAGCAGCTCTTTCAGTATCTACTTTTTCTCTAAGCTCAGCTGTGGTCATTTGTATAATTTCTGAATTCTTCATCTCTCTGACAAATTAATTTTAAACTTAAAAGTCGAAGACTATTCTTCTACATAGTCACGTCTAACCACAAACTTTGTCGTAATAGGTAATTTCTGTGCTGCAAGACGTAAAGCCTCCTTAGCGACAGCATACGGAACACCGTCTGCTTCGAAAAGAATTCTTCCCGGAGTAACAGGCGCAACAAATCCCTCTGGATTACCCTTACCTTTACCCATACGAACTTCGGCAGGCTTCTTAGTAATAGGTTTATCTGGGAATATGCGAATCCAAATCTGTCCCTGACGCTGCATATAACGTGTTACTGCAACACGGGCTGCTTCTATCTGGCGTCCTTCGATCCATTTCTCTTCCAACGCCTTAATTCCAAAAGATCCGAATGCAAGCTGATTACCTCTCTGGGCATTACCTTTCATTCTTCCCTTCTGACTTCTTCTAAATTTAGTCCTTTTCGGCTGTAACATAGCTCTTGTTTTAATTGATTAAAAGACTACTTACTTTCTTTTCTTCTTAAAACCGCCTTTTTTGCCTTCACCTTTGGCTGCCGGACGGCTTCCGTTGTTATTGTCACGAGTTTGGAGTAATGAATTCGGCACTAATTCACGTTTTCCGTAAACTTCGCCTTTACAAATCCAAACCTTGATACCCAACAGACCATAAGTGGTCAATGCTTCTGCCTGTGCATAATCGATATCAGCACGGAATGTATGCAGCGGAGTTCTTCCTTCCTTGAACATTTCAGCACGCGCCATTTCAGCACCGTTCAAACGTCCGGAAATCAAAATTTTAATTCCTTCAGCACCCATTCTCATTGTTGATGCGATAGCCATCTTAATAGCTCGACGGTATGCTACACGACCTTCCAACTGACGAGCTATGTTATTACCAACGATCACAGCATCCAATTCAGGACGTTTGATCTCGAAGATATTTATCTGAACTTCCTTATCAGTGATTTTCTTCAACTCTTCCTTCAACTTATCAACTTCCTGGCCACCTTTACCGATAATAATACCTGGACGAGCAGTGTTGATAGTAATAGTAATGAGTTTCAGTGTACGCTCGATAACAATTTTTGCAATTCCGGCTTTAGCGAGACGTGCATTCAGATATTTTCTGATTTTATAGTCTTCAACCAATTTATCACCGTAATTCTTGCCACCGAACCAATTAGAATCCCATCCGCGGATGATACCTAATCTATTGCTTATTGGATTACATTTTTGTCCCATGCTTTACTCTTTTACAGTGTTTTCAACAACGGCAGTTTTACTTCCCAACACAATTGTTACGTGGTTGGATCTTTTGCGAATTCTGTGCGCTCTTCCTTGTGGAGCCGGACGCAATCTCTTCAAGATACCAGCACCATCAACAAAGATTTCCTTGATATAAAGAGCTGCATCGTCAATGCGAGCACCATCATTCTTAACGCTCCAGTTTGCAATTGCAGAAAGCAACAGTTTTTCAACTTTACGAGCAGCTTCCTTAGGACAAAATTTCAGTGTATCCAAAGCCTTTTGTACGTCCATTCCACGTACAAGGTCTGCCACCAACCTCATTTTCTGAGGTGATGAAGGACAATCATGCAGCACAGCGAAAGCCTTTTGTTTTCTGGCTTCCTTCATCTGATTTGCTTTTATTCTTTTTCTTGCACCCATTTTATACAATCTTCATTTGTTCAACTTAAATCACGCTATTATTTCTTTTTCTTATCAGCGTGACCTCTAAATGTACGCGTCGGTGCAAACTCACCCAACTTATGACCTACCATATTTTCAGTCACATATACAGGAATAAATTTATTACCGTTGTGTACAGCTACTGTGTGCCCTACGAAATCCGGAGAAATCATAGAATAACGAGCCCAGGTTTTAACAACCGATTTCTTATTGGTCTCATTCATCGCCAGGATTCTCTTCTCCAGCTTCACATCAATAAAAGGGCCTTTTTTTAATGAACGACTCATAACATCAAAATTTAATCAGTTATTTTTTCCTTCTTTCAACAATATACTTCGTAGAAGCCTTCTTCGGTGCTCTGGTCTTATAACCCTTAGCCAACATGCCCTTACGTGATCTCGGGTGACCTCCTGAAGCACGGCCTTCACCACCACCCATCGGGTGATCAACCGGGTTCATTACAACACCACGAACGCGAGGACGACGGCCTAACCAGCGAGTACGACCAGCCTTACCGGAACGTTCCAAAGAGTGGTCCGGATTAGATACAGTACCTACAGTAGCCTTACAGGTTACAAGTACCATACGAACTTCTCCCGAAGGTAACTTAATAGAAGCGTATTTGCCTTCTCTTGCAACTAACTGAGCATAAGAACCAGCACTACGAGCCATCACAGCTCCCTGTCCCGGTCTTAATTCAATGTTATGAATAATTGTACCTAATGGGATTTCAGACAGATACAACGTATTTCCTACTTCAGGAGCAACTCCCTTACCGCTTTCAATAGTTTGTCCTACTGTCAAACCGATAGGAGCTACGATATAACGTTTTTCACCATCTGCATACACTAACAGAGCGATGCGTGCAGTACGATTCGGGTCATATTCAATAGTAGCTACACGAGCCGGAATATTTTCCTTTTCACGTTTAAAGTCGATAACTCTGTATTTGTGTTTATGACCACCACCTATATATCTCATTGTCATCTTACCGGAGTTGTTACGTCCACCGGTTTTGCTGTTCGGTCTCAACAATGATTTCTCAGGTCTATCTGTAGTCACCTGTTCAAAAGTATTTACTACTTTACCTCTCTGACCAGGGGTTACAGGATTTAATTTTCTTACAGCCATGTTATTTAAATATTGCTAAAAAAATCAATACTATCACCTTCTGCTAAAGTTACAATTGCTTTCTTGAACGAATTAGTACGTCCGCTGATAACACCAGCTTTTGTATAACGAGATTTCACTGATCCCTGATAACGCTGAGTGTTAACTGCAATAACGTTCACACCGTACATTGCTTCAACTGCTTTCTTTATCTCAATCTTGTTCGCATCTTTGGCTACCACAAACGCAACTTTGTTTTGTTTGTCGGTAAGCGTTGTCATCTTTTCCGTTAAAACGGGCTTAATAATAATTTCCATCTCTTCTTTTATTAGTTAAGATTGAACATTTCGTTAAGGCCCTCCACAGAACTTTCAACCAAAACAAGGTTCTTAGCCTTCATCACGTTGTAAGTTGCGATGTCGCTTACTCTCATTACTTCAACATTCTGCAAATTGCGAGCAGACAGCAATACGTTTTCATTCACTCCGTTACCCAAAACCAACAACAGACGACCGTTGTTTACATTCAGATTGTTGATTACAGCAACCATTTCTTTAGTTTTCGGAGCTTCGAAGGTGAAGTCTTCAACGACTTTTACAGCATTTGCACTTGCTTTTACAGACAAAGCTGACTTACGAGCCAATCTCTTCAATTTCTTGTTCAGTTTGAAGCTGTAGTCTCTTGGTACGGGACCAAATACACGACCTCCTCCTCTGAACTCAGGATTCTTAATACTACCTGCACGAGCGCCACCGGTTCCTTTTTGTTTTTTCAACTTTTTAGTACTACCGGAAATTTCGTTTCTCTGTTTTGACTTGTGAGTTCCCTGACGGTTGTTGGCCAAGAACTGTTTTACGTCAAGATAGATAGCGTGCTCATTCGGCTGAATTCCAAAGATAGCGTCATTTAACACTACCTTTCTGCCGGTCTCTTGTCCGGCAATGTTTAGTACACTTAACTCCATTACTTCTGAATAATTACGTATGAACCTTTAGATCCGGGAACAGAACCCTTCACCAACAACAAATTATTTTCAGGAATTACTTTCAAAACTTCCAAGTTCTCAACAGTAACTCTGTCACCGCCCATACGGCCACCCATGCGCATACCTTTGAAAACGCGTGCCGGAGTAGAACATGCTCCGATAGAACCCGGTTTTCTAGTACGGTTATGCTGACCGTGAGTAGTCTGACCTACTCCACCGAATCCATGACGTTTCACAACGCCCTGATAACCTTTTCCTTTAGAGGTACCGATAACGTCGATATAAGAAACGCCCTCAAGCATTGTTACATCAATAACGTCACCCAACTTGTGTTCTTCAGCAAATCCAGCAAACTCAACGAGTTTACGTTTCGGAGTTGTGCCTGCTTTCTTAAAGTGTCCACTTAGCTGCTTGCTAGTGTGTTTTTCTTTTTTCTCATCAAAACCCAACTGCAATGCTTCGTAACCATCTTTTTCTAAGGTTTTCACCTGAGTTACGACACATGGACCGCATTCAATAACAGTGCATGGGATACTTTTCCCCTCAACACTGAAAACGGAAGTCATTCCGACTTTTTTTCCAATTAAACCTGGTAATTTCATTTCTTTTTTAATAGGTTAATTCTTGATCTTAACGACATAGGGTCTCGCCGTTAACTACACTTTAATCTCTACTTCTACACCGCTCGGTAATTCAAGCTTCATCAGTGCGTCGATGGTTCCAGCTGTTGAGCTGTAAATATCGATCAGACGTTTGAAAGTGCATAACAAAAATTGTTCGCGGCTCTTCTTGTTTACGAAAGTAGAGCGGTTAACAGTAAACACTCCTTTGTGAGTAGGAAGAGGAATCGGGCCGCTTACCACTGCACCTGTAGCCTTCACTGTCTTAACAATCTTCTCTGCCGACTTGTCTACCAAGTTGTGATCGTAAGATTTTAACTTAATTCTGATTTTTTGGCTCATGTTTTTAGTTTATTATATTTAAGCGGTCGGGAAGGGAGCCCCCTCCCGACATTAATTTTTTAGATTAAATCCACACGTCCGTTAGCTTTTTCCACTACTTCCTTAGCGATATTCTTAGGAACTTCTGCATAGTGAGAGAATTCCATTGAAGAACTAGCACGTCCAGAAGACAAAGTACGCAAAACAGTTACATAACCGAATTGTTCTGCCAATGGCACTTTTGCTGTGATAACACGTGCACCGATACGTGAATCCATGCTTTCTACCTGACCACGACGACGGTTCAAGTCAGCAATGATATCACCCATAAAGTCTTCCGGAGTTACAACTTCCAACTTCATAATCGGCTCCAACAATACCGGTCTTGCTTTCTGAGCAGCTTCTTTGTAACCAATCTTAGCAGCCATTTCGAAAGACAATGCATCAGAGTCTACCGGGTGGAAAGAACCATCCATCAAAGTAATCTTCAAAGCTTCCAAAGAATAGCCTGCCAAAACACCGTTCTGCATAGCTTCTTTGAATCCTTTTTCTACAGACGGGATAAATTCCTTCGGAATATTACCACCTTTCACTTCATTAACGAATGTCAAGCCCTCTTTGCCTTCTTCTGCCGGCTCCATACGGAAGATAATATCTGCAAACTTACCACGACCACCAGACTGTTTCTTAAATACATGACGGTGTTCAACAGCAGCAGTGATAGCTTCTTTGTAAGAAACCTGAGGAGCTCCTTGGTTACATTCTACCTTAAACTCACGACGCAAACGGTCGATAATAATATCCAAGTGCAATTCACCCATACCGCTGATAACGGTCTGACCTGAATCTTCATCAGTCTTAACGCGGAATGTCGGGTCTTCCTCAGCCAATTTAGCCAATGCCATACCCAATTTGTCAGTATCTTTTTGAGTCAACGGCTCAATAGCAATACCAATCACCGGTTCCGGGAAGGTCATACTTTCCAATACAATTGGTTTTTCCTCAGAACACAAGGTATCTCCAGTACGGATATCTTTAAAACCTACGCAGGCACAGATATCTCCAGCTTCCAATACATCTTTCGGTTGCTGTTTGTTTGAGTGCATCTGGAACAAGCGAGAAATACGCTCTTTTTTATCTGTACGAGGAACGTAAACATACGAACCTGCTTCGATTTTACCAGAGTAAATACGAGTATAGCACAGACGTCCAACAAATGGGTCAGTAGCAATCTTAAATGCCAAAGCAGACAGCGGAGCTTCCGGATCAACCGGGAAATGCACCTCTTCGCCAGTACGAGGATCTGTACCTTTGCTATTCGGAATATCCAGCGGATTAGGCAAATAAGCAATAACAGCATCCAACAAATTCTGAACACCTTTATTCTTAAATGAAGAACCGCACATAACCGGACAGAAATCCATAGCAATAACAGCCTTACGGATAACAGCCTTCAAGTCTTCAACTGTGATAGAATCCGGATCTTCAAAGAAACGTTCCATCAAAGCTTCATCCTGAACAGCAGCAGCCTCCACCAATTTTTCTCTCCATTCCTGAGCTTCAGCCAACATGTTTTCGGGAACTTCTTTTACAGTTGCTTCCATAGCACCATTTTCCCAAACATAAGCCTTCATCTCAACAAGGTCAACAATACCCTGATAAGTTTCCTCTGCACCAATCGGCAATACCAAAGGAACAGGATTTGCGCCTAATTTTTCTTTAATTTCGCGAACTGCCTTAAAAAAATCTGCACCAGAACGGTCCATCTTATTCACGAAAGCAATTCTCGGAACACCGTATTTATTAGCCTGACGCCATACAGTCTCAGACTGAGCCTCAACACCACCTACAGCACAGAACAATGCAACAGCACCATCCAATACACGCAAAGAACGCTCTACCTCAACAGTGAAGTCAACGTGTCCCGGGGTGTCAATAATATTGATTTTGTAGTCATGACCCTGATATTTCCAGAAACAAGTTGTTGCAGCAGAAGTAATGGTAATACCTCTTTCCTGCTCCTGAACCATCCAGTCCATTGTTGCTGAACCATCATGAGTTTCTCCGATTTTATGGTTTACACCTGTAAAATAAAGGATACGCTCGGTCGTTGTGGTCTTACCGGCATCAATGTGAGCCATGATACCGATATTTCTAGTGTAATGTAAATCTCTTTTTGCCATTGGTCGTTTCTACTCCTTCTATATTAAAATCTGAAATGTGCAAATGCCCGGTTAGCCTCAGCCATACGGTGAGTATCTTCTTTCTTCTTGAAAGCAGCACCCTCTTCCTTGTAAGCAGCCATAATTTCAGCAGAAAGTTTTTCAGCCATGCTGTGTCCGCTTCTCTTGCGGGAGTAAAGAATCATATTTTTTACAGAAATTGCTCTTTTACGAGCCGGATTGATTTCGGTCGGCACCTGGAAAGTAGCACCACCAACGCGGCGACTTTTCACCTCCACCTGCGGAGTAATATTTTCCAATGCTTGCTTCCAGATTTCCAGAGCAGATTTCTCTTCTTTTTTAGCCATTTTTTCTTCAACGATATCCAGTGCGTCATAAAAGATTTTGAACGCAACAGTCTTTTTACCGTCCACCATCAGGTCATTAACAAACCTCGTCACCAGTACATCATTGAATTTTGGATCCGGTAACAGGACTCTCTTCTTTGGTTTTGTTTTTCTCATCTCTTTTCGTTTACGAATTTGTTCGTCAAGCTGCCCTCATTCTCGGTCTTCAGCGGTTTCACAACCATTTACTCAACTGTTTTTCGGGAACGCTTCATAAACACAATTCCTGTTAATCACTAATTTTTACTTTTTCTTGCCTTTAGCAGGTGCAGCAGCTGCCTGACCCGGCTTCGGTCTCTTAGCTCCGTACTTAGAACGACCCTGACAACGTCCTGCAACTCCGGCAGCATCCAAGGTACCACGAACCAAGTGATAACGTACACCCGGAAGGTCCTTTACACGTCCACCACGGATCAACACAATTGAGTGCTCCTGCAGGTTGTGACCTTCTCCCGGAATATAAGCATTCACTTCTTTACCGTTTGTCAATCTAACACGGGCAACCTTTCTCATTGCTGAGTTCGGTTTTTTCGGAGTTGTTGTGTAAACACGTACACATACTCCTCTTCTCTGCGGACAAGAATCCAAAGCAGGCGCTTTACTCTTATCCTCGATCTTTACTCTTCCTTTTCTTACTAACTGTTGAATAGTAGGCATTACAAGTACTCTTTTAAAATTTAATTATACTTTTCTCCAAAATGGAGTGCAAATGTACATACTATTTTTATCCTCACCAAATTTTCTCATTACTTTTTCATCAAAAAAGTAAGAGATTCAGAAAGTTACTCCTGAATCTCTCACTTTATACAAATTTTATCTTATCACCATTCCTTGGGTTTTGCATCAATTTCCTTCAGCAGTTGCTCCACTGCTTTTTCCAATTGCTGGTCACGTCCGGCTGTCACCTGATCATAATCATTCCGCACTTTAAAATCAGGCTCCAGCTGAGTATTTTCCAAATAATTGCCTTCTTTTGTCCGGTATCCAATCACTGGTATACCAAAATACATGGAAGGATCCTGCAACGTTTCCCAATTAACAGAACTCATCGTTCCCGGCACAGGCATACCGACCAAGGAACCCAACCCTCTTGTTTTATATACCCAGGGAGTGCCGTGAGCATTGGAATAATTTGCCTCACAAATCAGCATGATAGATGGCTTATTATATCGTCTGGAAGGCATCTCACAAGCTACCACGCCTCTAACAACCTGCTCCAAATACTTCTTGCCACTAAACAATATTTCAATATCCTCATGCAAACGCCCTCCGCCATTGTTACGCGTATCAATCACAATTCCTTCTTTTAAATTATATTTTCCCAATATATCTGCATACACATCCCGGTAACTTTCATCATCCATGCTGGCAATATGCACATAGCCCAATCTTCCTTTTGACAGTCTTTCCACCTCTGCTGCACGACTTTTTATCCAACGTTTATACAACAAACTGTTCTGTTGTCCGGCAGAAATAGGTTTCACCACCTCTTCCCAACGCTCTTTTGTCTGAGGATTATAGAAAGACACCAATACAGAGGTATTTGCCTTACCGTTTATCAATGGATAATAATCCTCTCCTGCCTTTACGGCCTCTCCGTTAAATTTTTCTATGACAGACCCTGCTTTTACCTTTGTAAAGCTGTTATCAAAGGGACCAAACTCAAGAACCTCATCGATTTTCAAACCATCCCCCTTATAATTCCAATCAAACAACAAGCCAAATTCAGGAGTTGCTTTTTCTGCGCCACGCCCTCTATATCCAGCCCCTGTATGCGAAACATTCAATTCTCCCAATACCTCGCTCAATAATTCAGTAAAGTCATAATTATTATTAATGTGCTTCAAGAACGGTTCGTATGCCTTTTTCAAATCTTTCAGATCCACACCATGATAATCTGTTCGATAGAACCGTTTTTCCTGCTGCGTAAACACATGATCAAACATATACTTGCGCTCAGCCGCTTTATCTAATTCCATTTGCAGATTAACCGCAAGAGAAGTCATATTATTTCCTGCCAAAGACATTTTAGAAGGTCTACTTCCCAAAACAAAAAGCGTTTTGCCCTGCTTATCCAACATCAAAAAAGAATAAGGATTATTCAATTTTTTCAGCATATTGACACTTCCGGTTCTTGTATCCTTCTTCCAAAGGTCATAACCTCCCTCAAAAGCAGACAAGAAATAAAGAGATTCACCATCTTCAGTCAAAACAGCAGAAGCAATTTTAGACGACATCGGGGTTAAACGAACAATACGCTCAGACAATCTTTCAAGGTCTATCACCACTGACTTCTCGGCATCCTTGGACTCCTTATTCTTTTCCTTACCTTTCTTATCACCTTCAGCCTCTTTCTTCTCCATTTCAGCTTTCAGTTTCTCCTCTTCTTTCATTAAATCCAGCTCCTCCTTTGTCATCAGGAAACGATCCATTGTTTCTTGGTTCATAAAGGCAATATATACATCATTCTGACTACCCCAAGATGCATGCGAACGCATACCCAACCTATCAGAAACGAACAATATAGCATTACCTCCCATCACCCACTGCGGTGACAAATCAAAATATGCACTGTTTGTCACATTATAGATTTTTCCTCCTTCTTTAGCTGACACAACACCGACATCGCTATACGGATCCCGTCTATTAGTAATCAACGTCAATGTAAACCAATTTCCATCAGGAGACCACTGATATTCAAATCCGGAGTCATTGGTTCCATAATATTGAGAGCCGTCAGTAATCTGTCTTACCTTATTTGTTTTAAGATTTAATACCTTCAGGACCTTTCTCCCTTCAATAAAAGCCAACTCCTTGCCATCCGGAGAAAATGACGGAGCGATTCGTTCTACACCATCCTTAAACAACGGTTCTTCATTTATCAAAGTTGCATGAGAAAAATCAACATCCTCTTTTCTTGTCCGTGTAGCCTTATACAAATTCCACACTCCGGTTCTGCAACTTGCATAAACGATAGTCTTTCCATTCGGAGATATCGTTATTCCCTGCTCAGCTTCCGGAGTATGAGACACTTGTTTTGACGTACCATATTTACCGGAAACCACAAACACCTCACCACGACTGATTACGGCTATATCATCCCCGGCATCCGGCATAGCAAACTCAGACGCACCCCGCAAAGCCATTGTTTGAACTTGATCATCTTCTGTATCATTCAATACCTCAACAGCCACCTTCTGAGGCTTTTGACCCGGGATCAAAGTATAGATTTCTCCCTGCCAACCAAAACAAAGTTTTCCATCATTCGCCTGTGTCAAAAATCTCACAGGATGTTTTTTAAAGGAAGTTAATGCAACAGCTTCATCAGCCGACTGTACATCCCCTTTATACACATTAAACGACCCGCCATCACGTTCGCTCAGAAATACCATTTTACCGTCCGGTGCATACAAAGGGCTTCTGTCCTCCCCGACATTCGTAGTCACTTGCTCATGCTTTCCAGTCGCTGCATTGTAATAAAAAATATTTCTCGCAACAGAAGACACATGATGCTTTCTCCATTCATTTTCTCCACCGGTTTGGTTTTCATACAAAAATGACTGACCATCCTTATCAAAACAGAGATGAGCTACCGGAGCTGCAACCACCAGTTCCGGACGTCCGCCATTTACCGGAATTCTATACAACTCTGTAATCCACCCTCCAGGGAACATTACACTACTCGCAGGATCCTGCATCAACGCCGAATAATAAATAAACTTATCATCTTTTGAAAAAGCCAACACATTTTCCCGCGCAGAATGCGTAGTCACTCTTTTTGCCACACCACCTGCTGCTGGAACAACAAAAATATCCCGACCGCCATTTCTATCAGAAACGAATGCAATTGTTTTTCCATCATTCGACCACACCGGCGATGATTCAAAGCTCTCCTCCGTTGTCAGTCGCTGCGCCATACCGCCATCACTATTCACAACATAAACATCCCCTTTATACGCAAAGGCTATCTTACTACCATCTGGAGAAATTGCACAATAACGCATCCACAGAGGCTCTGCTCCTGCAAACAATGCGCCCCCCAGTAAACAAAACAATAATAAAATCTTCTTCATAAATTACACACTATTAACTCAAATCATAAACTGATAATTTCACTCACCCTTCTGACCCCTGCTCGTTTTCACAATATACGTCAAAAACCGCTCGACGGTCTAATTCCGAGTTTCCCAAATGCTCCGTATTCAAATAACTCAAATCCTTAATTACCTCTTTTCCGGCAAAAAGACTGTTCACAAAACTTATCAGCAAGTCCTTATGCATCTCCGTTCCGAAAAGCATCTTAAAACCAAAATCCGTATAGGGATTTACATACCTGTCTGCTAACATCATACTAAGGTATTATTAATCTTACGATTATCACAAAGATATGCATTCCCCTTAGAAACTCAAACTATTTTACTCCGAAAGTTGCAATGAATGATACACATACCATATACCATAATCATATAACGGCATGACTTTGAAGAAGCCTATAGCCTTGGATAACAAAACAACGGAACACCCCACAGCCACAATAACAAAAGAAAGAAAAGAAATCAAACGATTATTTACTGATAATAGAAAAGAGGGTTAAATAACCCTCTTACACCTTCTTTATTGTTCCATAAATTTCCGTGGAACTTCCACTAATTCTTCATGACGTATTTCTTTTGCCAAAATTTTCCCATCAGGTCCAACTAGAACAATATGTGGAATTGCTTTTATGCAATATGTATCCATCACTTTACTTCCACGTGGTACTAACAATTGATTCCAGCGACTATTATCATCAGCTATTGCCTTGAGCCATAATTCTTGTTTAGCATCATTAGATACCCCCAATATCGTAAAATTTTTATCTTGAAACGCAACCAATGCTCTTTGTAACCAAGGAGACTCTTTACGACACCAATGGCAATAAGAATTCCAAAAATCAACAATTACATATTTCCCTCTGAAATCACTTAATTTTATTGGATGTCCCAGCGTATCTATTCCCACAATTTCTGGGGCGACAGCTCCAACAGCACATCCTGCATACAAGGCCAACCGTTTATCTATTTTATCTTTATATGCAGAAAATAAAGCTTGCTGTCCAAATGATTTCAAAAAATTTCGTTCCACATCCACATCATCTAATGTCTTAAACGTTTTACGCATAAAAACTTTATTATAATAAAGATAAATTCCAAAAACATCCTCTTTATGTTCATTTATCCAACGTTCATCTAATTGCTTTTCGGCCTGTTCTGCTTTACGATAATAAGGCATTGAGATAGTCTTTATACGACTCATTTCCCTAGTATCGTTTATGCTTCTTGCTGCATAAAACAATGAATCCAAAGAATCAATTGCTTGTTGATTACGGATATCATATTTCTCTTTCATATAAGTCAAATAGTAATCATTCCAAACAGAACCTTTTACATCCCAAACAATACGACCATCTTTTATAGCATTAAATTTAACAGAAGTCGTTCCATCTCCGGTAAAAATCAAACCACCTTCTTGATTGTTAAAACCCAAAAAGAACAATTGAGGTTTAATACTATCTAATACAAAAGAAAACTTACCAGAATTAATTTCTGAAGAATCTATCGTTCGATAAACACCATATAGTTCGTTAACTACTTCCTTCAGGTAAATTCTATCTGACAAATTACCGCCAATCTCGCCTTCAATTTTCATTTGATTTGTTTGGCAGGCTCCTAACAAAAGAGCCATGCCAACCATTATACCCTGTAATTTCATTGCACTAATTTTCTTTTTCCAATGTAGCAATTACTTCATCACAAAATCCTGTTTTAGAGTATAACCACTCAGCGGTTAATCCTCCAATACTACTCAAACGATATACAGCAATTCCACCTTGCTTACCAGATAGACTATGGTCCTTTATTCCAAGTGTCATTTGGAGCATTGCACCACCATTACCCGATACTTCATTACACTCTAAATGGTCGATAGCATAATTTTTATCAGCACCTTTAATTATTACATCTTCAACCAAACTTTGAACATTGAATGCATACACATTATCGTTACTAATATAAAAGAATACATCAGACAAACCTTTAAAAATAGCACGGAAACGCCCACTGTTTTCTACAATAAATTTATTACCTGCCCTAAAAGATTTAGCTGCATACAAACCGGGATACTTGCTCTTTTCTAAAACAGTCTTGGAAATCGAAGTGAATGTTTTAGGATTCAAAAAACTGAATTTGCATCTCAATAAAACAAACTCTCCTGTATTTGTATTTTTCATTAAGAAATACATATCGTCCAATTTGCTTCCAACACATCCAGTTGTAACCAACTCCATTCCTTTTCCTACATTATTAGGATCAAACACAGAAAAATCATTTTGTTGCTCTTTTATTTCGCTGAAATAACCTCCACTAAAATTTCCCATAAAACGACCGTTCACATTATCATAAAGCATCGGAGTCCCTCCATTTAACCACGATGAACCTGTTGGACGAGCTGCAAATTCCGCTGCATAATAATTATAAGGCGGCTTCAAAAATACAAATTCAGGAGCCCATAAAGGATCTCCCCAAAATTGTCGAGAATACACTTTACCATTAACAATCATACATTCATAAGAATTTCCATTATATACAGCCGTGACTACCAAATCCCCTTCAAAATCGTCAGTTATCATAAAATTATCCCGCACATAACTCTTACGTACCAAAGCATCAGTATTTAATGAAACTCCTCCTGTCTGGTCATCACACGTTACGATGATGCTTTTAAACTCTGCATTATAAGCAAATTCTTTAGTCTGTAATAATCTCTTTGATTTTTCACCTAACTTCTCATTATGATTGGCAATTGAATAAATATTCTCATAAAATGTAAAACCATCTTTCTTCAACATTGCCAAATCGCATGCTCCGTCATTACGATAAAGAATCAATGTGCCACCGGCATACTTACCTATTGTTTTAAACTTACTAACCATAGAAGTATAAATTCCAGTCGTATTATCTATAACCTTAAAAACCAATGTTGTTTCAACACCAGGAATCACGTCTCCTATTACGACATCCAAATCTTTCTCAAATGAAAGTGTATCAGCAACAACCTGTTCACTATTATATTTATACCACACATATGATAAATCCGAAGCATCACCGAATTTGGTAGTAATTGTAGTTGGTATAGTCAAATGGCTTCCTACTTCTATTTCATAATAATCCTCTATACCTTCAATCGTAATTTCATCAATCTCTATTCCTCCATAATGAGACTCTCTTTCGGAGCATCCCAACGGGAGCAACAATAACAACAACCAAATATATTTTATCATTTTCATAATCAATTGTTTATATTTAACATTATTATTTTAGGGGACTTGCCATGCTCCTATTATTTTACCGTTCTCATCCCTTATTTCTGTCTCAGTAACCATTTTATACAATTTACGGGCATATGGAGTATAGTAGGCAGCCTCATTCATAATTCCGTATTTTCCACCATAACTTCCATAATTTCCATCCCAAAAATCATGTCCAGTCATTTCAATTATCATCTTGTGTTTAGTTTGAGAATACTCTCCAAACAACATTTCAAAGCCTGTCATATCTTTACCTTCCGGCTTTTTCAGCATATCCCCTATTTGTATTCGAATTACAGACCGCTCCTCATAGGCCACCCCTACTTCACCTGTAGGCACCAAACGCAAAACCAATGTCACTATTGTCTGTTTAATCGATTCGTCCCCTTTCAATAAAGTAATTGGCATCTGATATGAAAATTCACCTGCAGGAAATTCATAATATGCAGGCAACGCTTTATAATGCACTCCCTCTTTAGCCGTTGTCACTTCAGGTACCACTTCCACCTTAAACTTTTTAGTTTCGGTCAGGACATGTCCCATTAAACTGATATCAACTGTAGCGATTGATTCATCCTCTGCTGCCAACAAAGAAACAAACATACTGTCTCTCGTTTCTGTTACCAATGTATAATATATATCATGTCGGTCTTCAGAATATATTAGTCGATCATTTTCGCTACATGCAAACAACATCAACATGATAAATAATAAAAATAATAGTGTCTTCATAACATCATTTTTTTATGTTTCCAAAATCTACTTCAGACAAAGGTATCGGCAAATTATAAATTGCTTTTAAATCCGCTATTGCAACATCATTTGCAACACCGATTTTATCCAGTCCTTTCCTTTTATAATAGAAAAACATCTGTCCTTCGCCTATAAATTCTCGTTTATATTCCAATAAAATATTCTCCTCTAAATTCTCTGATCCAGCTAAGCTTTTCAACCCTCTATGCTCACGTAATTCATTCAAATAAGCCAGTCCTTCATCACCTGCAGCACACTCTGCAGCAATCAAATAAAGTTCAGACAATTTAAACATAGGAACATAATTTACTCTACTTAACTTTGCTAATGTATAAATCTCTCCCGGCAAAGATGTCAGCCAACTAGTTCTAAAGTCAGAACCAATTTCAGACACGCTATATAAAATATTACGATTTGCAGTCGTCATACTCAACAAAGTTGTTTTAGAATCTACGTTCCAATTTTCTTCACTCATATCCTGCAACTTAACTAAATCAAGCATAAATATCAATTCAGAGCGAAACATCGGATCCGTATCAATTGCCGCCCTTTGGGTTAATTGATAATTAGTCGGTTTCTCTACGACTCCTGCCTCTCCAATAACTTCTTTAGCCTGCGCAAGTGCATTAGCTTTATCTCCTCCATACAAATATACCCGCGCCAACAAAGCTGTTGCTGCAAAATAATTCATTCTCTGAATACGATTATACATTGGCAAAGAAGAATCCCATTCATTAAAATCTTCTTTATCTTTCATCAGACGTTTTGCTTCTAATAAATCTTTACACACTAAAGCCAATATCTCCTGCACAGTCCGTTGCGGTTGAGCTACGTTTGTATAAACATTCAAATACGGAATAGCCAATGAACTTAACCCCGAACCATTCTCCATTACAGGAGAAGACGCAAACATTCTCAACAAATCAAAATGCAACAAACCTCTTAATGCCAACATTTCTCCTTTGTAAACAGCATATACTGCAGTATCTGCAAAAACAGATTTGTTCACATCTATAAAACTTAATGCCATATTCAGATTTGCAATAGCTGTATAATGATTTTTCCATATCGCCAATATACGGTTTTCTTCACTTGTTTCCTCATAATTATAAGCAATCGCATAACGGAACGTATGGTTCGTCTCGGATTTTGGAATACTATAAAACTGCGCTAAAACATCCATATAACCATATGTCAAATCCTTACCATACGAATCAGCACGACTCATCAAAGAATAGACTCCAACCAATGCATCACGAAAACCAGATTCTGAAGAAAACATATCTTCAGCTTTCATTTCAGTCTTAGGAGACACATCTAACCAATCATTACATGACGAAAAAACAATCGCCAGTAACATTATCATACTATATATTGTTCTTTTCATATATTAAAATGTTATTTGAGCTGCTAGTGAAAAAGTTCTTGCATACGGATAAGATGTTCCACGTTCCATACGCACTGTTGAAGATGTAAAAATGTCATTCCCAATCGCAGATAATTTTAAACGCTGAATACCCCACTTTTTCAATCTTTCTCCATAAAAATCATAACTTAAAGAAACTGATTGCAACTGAATATAATTTTCCTTTTCAACAAATCGAGACGTTGGATTAGTGGTAGAAACATCACTAACTTTCTTAAATTTGGCTACATCACCCGGCTTATTCCAGCGATCATAAAGTATTCGTCTATCGCCATTTTCATTTGGATTAACATTCTCCACTTTATCAACCAAAGTCTGATTATACAGATAACCACCATACTTATAATAAAGATAAGCATTCAATTCCCAATTCCCTAAAATCAACATAGTTCCTATTGTTCCATAAAATTTAGGATCTGTCGTTCCCCAAGGTTTGTAATTTTTGCTATCCCATACATTTGTCTTATTCCCATTTTTATCCAAAAATATTTCTTCTCCAGTAGCCGGATCTATACCAAGCGATTCATTCACCCAAATTGTATTTTGAGACAACCCTTCCTGATAACGCACCGTCGGTTTATTACCAACCTCAGCATCCTGCTTATCATTAAAAGCCGTTAATGCCTGACTGATTTTAGTTACTTTATTCTTATTATGCACTAAATTAAACAGAATATCCCACTTCATATTTTTCTCCACCTGCTGAATCAAAGTACCTTTCAAAGACAATTCAACGCCATTATTTTCAACTTCTCCCAAATTTTCCATGTATGAATCAAACCCCAGAGACGGAGCAATTGAAACATTTACCAATACATCTTTCGATATATCCTGATATACGTTAAACGAACCCGTTAAACGGCGATGAAAAAGTTCAAAATCCAAACCGATATTTCTCTTTTCCACTCTTTGCCATTTTAAATCCTTGTTACCAAATGCTTTTAGAATTGCTCCCAAATAACCACTATAAGTAATTCCACTTAATTTAGAATCACTATAAGTATAGGTCGCCATCGACTGATATGGATTGAATTTTTGGCCACCTGTCGTTCCTATAGATGCGCGCAATTTCAACAAGTTAATTACATTTTGACACTTCATAAACTCTTCATTATGAATATTATACCCAACACCAACAGACCAAAATGTTCCCCAACGTTTATTTGAGCCATATAAAGACGAACCATCACTTCTAATAGAAGCATCTAATAAAAATCTATTATCATATGTATAACTCACATTTCCAACCACACCAACCAAACGAGTCACATCATAAGAACCGGAAGGTTTCCCTCCTTCTTGAAAACCGATACCCATTGAAATATGGTCCATATTTGCATTCGGGAAACCCAGTACATACATACTGGACATATCGTACTGACTCTCTCTCAAATTATACACAATTCCAGCATTCATCAAATGCTTACCAAAAGTTTTAAAGTAAGTCAAAATCACATTGATATCATAACTGAATGTATTAGCATTGGACTGGCTATAACTTCCTTTATCTTCCTTACCCTGAAAAGAAGTATAATCATAAGATTGGTATAAATCACTCTTACTATTATCAATACTCAATGACAAATTAGCTTTTAACTTTAAACCATTTATAATATCATACTCAACGGCAAAATTATTCATGAAACTATTACCTGCTTGCTGGTTTTTAGATGGTAACACAGCATTATACAGCTCATTATACATGATTTTGTCTTTAAAGCCACTCGCGGGGTCATAATATTTATACGTATATAGAACTCTTTTTATATTTCCTTCCTCATCATAAGGGTTATAATACGGGTTATAAGATAAATAGGAACTAAAATTCCCATAAGGCGAATTAAAGGATCTCAAATGGTCAAAAGACGTATAATTCGTAAATTTCAATTTCTTTAATGTATATTGCAAACGAATACCACCTCCGTAACTCTCACGTTTAGAACCCTTCATTACACCGGCTGTATTTGAATAAAATAGGTCAAAAGCATAACGAAAAACATTATTTCCTCCTTCTGCCGTAATTGAATGTTTGTGCCCAATCCCTAAATCTTTCACAGGAATAGACAACCAATTAACATCATTACCCTCTTTAACCAAACGTAGTTTTTGATTATATGTATCCATATTCCCATCAACAGTTCCTGGTTTACCGTCAGTACTATATAAACCTGAACGCAATTCATATTCCAGCTTTTCCTCTGCATTCATTAAATTATAATCACTCAAATCTGCCACTTCAAAATTGATACTTCCATTATAAGACAACTGTAAAGTTCCTGCTTTAGGCACTACGGTCTCTATAACAACAACTCCGGTTGCTGCTCGCGAACCATAAATGGCAGTAGCAGCAGCATCCTTTAAAATTGTAATAAAACGAATCCTTGACGGATCTAAATCGAACACCTTCTGAGCACTTACCTCAAAACCATCCATTATAAACGTCGGCATATTAGGATTTCCGTCAAATTCACTTTTTAAGCTACTTGAACCACGAATTTCAAACTCGGGAAGCGTGTTTGGATCACTGCCCATTTCATTATTCACTATTTTAGTAAATGAAGGATCCAAAACAGATAAAGTATTCAACACACTTCCAGTCGATATTGTCCGTAACTCTTCTCCTGAAAAAGTTTTGGACACGCCAGTGAAACTCTCTTTTTTACGAGTAAAATAACCATTAACCACCACCTCATCCATTTCAGCTACTTCCTCCACCATCTTCACTGAAATTTCATTTCGGTTGCCTACCACCTCCCGATGCGTTTTCATTCCCACAAAAGAGAATATCAATGCCAAGTTTTCTTTCTCAGGACAATTAATCACGTAATTACCATCAACATCAGTGGTTGTTCCAACAGTAGTGCCTTCAATTAAAATGCCAACACCCGGCAAAGGATTCCCCTTACCATCTGTAACCTTTCCCTTTACCTTCTTCATCTGCTGTTGAGGAGATGCTAACGTTTTCGTTTTTACAACAATAATCTTATCCTCAAAATGATAAGAATAGGACTTATTCGCAAAAACAGTCTCCAGAACATCTACTACAGCCTCGTCTTTAGCCGCTATAGACACATTCCCAAAATCACCACAAATCTCCTCGTTGTAAACAAAATACAAACCGGTCTGTTTTTGTACTTCCCGGAAGAATGTTTTCAACGAAACGTTTTCCAAATGCAGATTTACTTTCTCCTGTTGCGCCGCTACACGAGCTGATACCGACAGAGAGAAAAACAGAACAAAAAAGACGCTCAGTTTCATTACACACAAAATTTTACGTTTTTTTTGCCCAAGGAGCTTGAGCAAAATCCAGATTTCTTTCATAAATTTGTTGATATTAAGTTACTACTATGAATAAAGGATGGTGGAACATCTCTTTATTCGTTATCTGTATACGGAAGATGGTGGAACATCTTCCGTATTTTATTTACTAATTATTAATGTTTTATCCTGTCTTTCAAACTTCACACCCACACTTTGAGACAAAGCTTTCAATATCTGATCTATCTCCTGATAACGCTTTACATAACCAGTAAAATGCAAATCCTTCAAAGAAGTATTCTGATAGAAGACTTCGATATCATACCAAAGTGATAAAGTATGCATAATATCCTCCAGACGCTGATTATCAAACACAAAATCGCCACAAGTCCAAGCAATATAGGGTGCCAAATCTACTTCTTTCACATCCATCTCTCTTGTTCTCGTATTAAAATCAGCCAACTGAGAAGGGGATAATATATACTCCTGTTCCTTCCCGGCCATTTTTATTCCCACCTTCCCCTCAACCAATACAGTCTGAATTCTATCTCCTTTATGAGTGTTGATGTTAAAGGATGTTCCATATACCTTGACCGTCAAATCCCCAACCTTCACAAGAAAAGGAACTGTACTTTTTGCCACTTGAAAAAATGCCTCACCAGACAAAATCACCTCTCGCTGCGCAGCTCCAAAGGATTCCGGATATTTCAATGATGACCCTGCATTCAATTTTACTACAGTTCCATCCGAAAGCACCACGTCATATTCACCGCCCCGCGGTATACGCAATTCATTATATTCTATCTGTGCTGATTGTTTACCTTTATATATCAACTGTTTTCCTTTATTAACAACTTGTCCTCCACTAGCCAAGTCAACTGACAAAGTATCTTCCATTCCCAAATTCACTTTTTCTCCATCGGCTAATACTAACACAGCCTTAGCATTTCCTGGAACTATTTCCGACTTGGCAACTTCCGGAATCTCTGCTGTTTGCCGCAAATAAAACCACGATATGCCAATGGCAAGTACCAACATTGCTGCTACTGCTGCATATAATCTCCACCTCTTCCGCATTGGCAACACCAGAACATCACCCGTTCTGCTCTCAAATTTCTGTAGAGCTGCATTTAAATCTATTTTCTGACGAAGTTCCCACCGTTCTCGAAATGAACGGTCTGCACAGAATTTCTCAAAAAATTGCCGGTTACCCTCCCGCTCATCCAACCAACGCTCAAGTTCCGCCTGGTGCTGTTCGGATATTTCTCCGGTCAGATATTCCGTTAATAAATTTAATATGTGTGAATCTATCATCATTTATTGTCAATTTTATCCCATAGACAACATGACCGACAAAAAGGGGTATCGAAAAACAGATTTTTTTTCAAAAATCAAAAAAATATAATGGAACCCGGATTTAAAACATACTTTTGTCTATCGCCTCTCTCTCTTTGCTCCCACTCAAATTCATCTCAAACATATATCAAATATAACACAACTATAAGACAAAGATAACAACTTGTTATCTTTGATATGTATTTGTCATATACTTGCTCTATATTTAAGCTATTATTAATAAGGAGAAAAAAAGAAGTAGAATATTACAGCAATCCCAGCATAAAGAGAACGGACACACCCAGCCGTTCGCGGATATAACTCATCGCTTTTTTCTTTTGAGTCTTAACGGTCAATAAGGATATATTCAACAACTCGGCAATTTCTTCATTTTTCTTTCCGTCTAAATGGAGTAAAAAAACTTCCCGGCACCGGGGAGGCAACTCATCGACCACACGAAAAAGACGCTCATACAATTCTTCTTCCAATATTTCGTATTCATCATCTTCTTTCGAGGTATGAACTTGCATATTATAGTTTAAATATTTTTCCTCCACTTTCCGATGTTTCAACAGATTCAAGCAAGTGTTTCGTACGGAATTATATAAAAAAACATGAATACTTTGCTCAGACAAGAAAGCGTCTTTCTTTTCCCATACCGCTACAAATAAATCCTGCACCACATCCTCAGTTTCCTCCTGCTCTCCCAAATAGCGCATGGCAAACATTACCAACGGGCGGTAGTATTCCGCAAAAAGTTCACGGAATGCCTGGCGCTCCTTAGCATTGATTCGCGTTAAGAATGATTTGTCTTTTTCTTTCATGGCTCTGTTTGACAGGATTAAAGACAAAAATAAAACATTTTAATAAATTCACACAAAAACAGGCTTGATTTTAATTAACAATCTTTTTACATGGATATGCTATTTTGTCAGTCAAATCTGCTAATTTTGCAGTATATGAGGTCTATAGATTGATTTTTATGATGGAAGACATACAAGCTATTAAACAACGGTTTGAAATCATTGGCAACACCCCTGCATTAAACCGCGCCATAGATATTGCCACACAAGTGGCTCCAACCGATCTTTCTGTTCTGATTACAGGGGAAAGCGGTGCCGGTAAGGAAATTTTCCCGCGCATTATCCATGCTTATAGTGCGCGAAAGCATGCCTCCTATATAGCAGTCAACTGCGGGGCCATCCCGGAAGGAACGATTGACTCGGAATTGTTCGGACACGAAAAAGGGTCATTCACCGGAGCTGTTTCTGATCGCAAAGGTTATTTTGAAGTCACTGACGGAGGCACTATTTTTTTGGACGAAGTCGGTGAATTACCCCTACCGACACAGGCAAGACTATTAAGAGTGCTTGAAACCGGAGAGTTTATCCGCGTAGGGTCTTCAAAAGTCCAGAAAACCAATGTACGAGTCATTGCAGCAACGAACCTCAATATTCCCCAGGCTGTCAAGAACGGGAAATTCAGAGAAGATTTATTCTATCGTCTGAACACTATTCCTATTACAATTCCTCCTTTGCGAGAAAGACAAGACGACATCCCTTTATTGTTCAGAAAATTTGCTGCTGATTTTGCCGAAAAATACAGAATGCCCATCGTACGTCTGACAGAAGATGCAGTACAGGTGTTAAAGGCTTTTTACTGGCCCGGCAACGTGCGTCAATTAAAAAATATCGCAGAACAAATATCCATCATTGAACAGGAACGTTCAGTAGATGCCTTGACATTGCGCAAATACATTCCGGAATCTGACCCCATGCTTCCTACAATCACCAACCATGAACAGGGAGAGGCCAATTTCGCCTCCGAAAGAGAAATCCTTTATAAGATTCTCTTCGACATGAAAAAAGATATGAATGATTTAAAACGCCTGGTTTATGACTTGATGCAAAATGAACCACAAACTTCCGGTGCAGTAAAAGAAAACAGTACAGCCTTAGTATTACATGATTTATACAATACCGCTTCCAATATCACCGCCGGACGAACAACGCCCCACTCTAATGTAACACTGCCAGCCAATGACCACATACAAGAATCAGAGGCTGTCATTGAAGAATCATTCTCAATCGAAGAAAAGGAAAAGGAACTTATAAAAAAAGCGTTGGAAAAGAATCACAACAAACGAAAATTGGCAGCCAAAGATCTGGGAATATCCGAACGTACTTTATATAGGAAACTGAAGGAGTATAATTTAGAAAATTAAAAGGAATTCTCTATTTTTGCGCCTCACTATAATTGATATCAAATGACTAAATACAAATTTATTTTCATACTGATTATTATTATATTATCCTGTGTAGCATGCCGCTTCATGGGAGTTACTGTCACTTATAATATGACCGGAGGTTCGTTAAACCCGGAAATCAAAACATTTTCCGTGGACTATTTTCCAAACAAAGCTCCACTTGTGATGCCTACTTTGAGTACCACCTTTACAGAAAAACTGACAGAATATATACGTCAAAAAACAGGATTAACCCAATTGACAGACAATAATGGTGACATCCGATTTGAAGGACAAATCACAGAATATTCCCAACGTCCCATTGATATCACATCGGACGAAATCGCATCCTCCAACCGTCTGACTATAGGTATCCGTGTAAAATATACAAATACAATAGATGATAAATTTGATTTTTCATCCACATTTTCCAATTATGCAGACTATTCTACCGAAGTCGATTTCAACTCTGTAGAAGAAAGCCTGATCGAAGAAATATTAGACAAGATCATTGACGATATATACAACAAAGCTATTGTCAATTGGTAATTTATGCGACGAGAAAAATTCATCGAGTTTATACGGCATCCTGAAAAAGTAGGGACTGACGATTTACAAGAATTAGAGGCTCTTGTAGAGCGTTACCCGTATTTCCAGGCCGCACGTATGTTGTACCTGAAAGTTCTCTATCTACAGGCAGGAACTCGATTCAGGCATGAATTGACAAGCAGCACCGTACACATCACCGATCACAAGCAGTTGCTCCACTATTTGAATCAGCTACCCGGTACGCATCTTCGCAATGTAAAATCCGATGTCCATGACATTCCTGTAGAACCTACAATATATACTCAAGAAGAGCAAGCCAAGCAAATCGAAGATTTAGAAGGTAGCATTGAAACAAAACCTTCAATAGCAGGCAACGAAGAAGAAAACATTATAGATCTGAATATTAGTGCCGGCTATTCTCTGACTGATGAAGAAGATTTTGTAGATTCAGACAAACAGACAAATACAAAAAACAAAAACAACATACTGATAGATAATTTTATAGAAAGCAATCCCAGTATGCCCAAAGCTCCTGACACATCCGAAGATATTCGTGATTTATCAGAAGAAAACCCTTATGCTCAAGACGAACTTTTTACCGAGACTTTGGCCAAAATATACACCAAACAAAAATTATATGACAAAGCCATTACAACTTATATTAAATTAAGTTTGAAATATCCGGAAAAAAGTGTTTACTTTGCCAATCGAATTGAGAAAATTAAAGAAATCATAAATAATCAAGAGTAATTATGTACACAGCAATTTCTGTTTTAGTATTCATTATCTGTCTTTTATTGATATTGATTGTATTGGTTCAGAACTCCAAAGGTGGAGGTTTGGCATCTTCATTCGCATGATCCAATCAAATTATGGGTGTCAGAAAAACGACAGATTTTTTGGAAAAAGCAACCTGGACTTTAGCAGGTGCAATGATGGTATTATGCGTTTTAGCCGTATTTTTCATTCCGAGAGGTGAAACTGGTAATCAATCTGCCATCCAAGAGCAAATCAATACACAGCCGGTACAGCAGGCTATCCCATCCTTCCCTGGTGCAACAACAGCAGAGGAAGCTCCTGCAGAAAATGCAACAACTGAAACTCCTGCAAAATAAGAAGTAAAAATATTATTTAATAAAAAATGTCAGTATGTCAGTCATACTGACATTTTTTATTTCCGACTGACACAATCCTTAAATCCCACACGGAGGCATATTCTGACTCAAGTTGGTTATTTACACACACTTATATCAAACACCAACGCTAATCCACATGTCTCATCCCAACTTTGGCACAGAATATGATAAGAACAGCAGTGTAAATCTGATAGAAATCAAGAAATAATATAAACTAAAAAATTAATATCATGACACTGAAAACCGTTCTTAACAAAGTGATTGTTGAGCCTGTTGCAGCAGAGACAGTAACTAAAGGTGGTATCATCATTCCTGACACCGCACAAGAAAAACCACAAAAAGGTGTAGTTATCGCAGTAGGTAATGGCAAAGCAGACGAACCGATGGAAGTAAAAGTTGGTGACACTGTATTATTCGGGAAATATGCAGGAACAGAATTGCATATTGATGATAAAAAATATTTGGTAATGAATCAAGGAGATATTCTTGTGATTCTGTAACAAACATTCAAATAACAGTTATTTTAAATACAAGAAATCATGGCAAAAGAAATTAAATTCAATATAGAAGCTCGCGACCTGATGAAAAAAGGTGTTGATGAGTTAGCAAACGCAGTAAAAGTAACCTTAGGCCCGAAAGGACGCAATGTAGTAATCGAAAAGAAATTCGGAGCTCCTCACATCACAAAAGACGGAGTGAGTGTTGCCAAAGAAATCGAATTATCTGATCCGTATGCAAACATCGGAGCACAGATGGTGAAAGAAGTGGCTTCTAAAACAGGAGACGATGCCGGAGACGGTACGACTACAGCAACCATACTGGCACAGTCTATCATCAATGTAGGCTTGAAAAACGTTACAGCCGGAGCCAATCCAATGGAATTGAAAAGAGGTATTGACAAAGCAGTTGCAGCTATCGTAAAACATCTGGAAGGCATGAAAGAAGAAGTTGGCAACAACTTCGAGAAAATCCGTCAGGTAGGACGTATTTCTGCTAACGGCGATGAAACTATCGGCAATTTGATTGCAGAGGCAATGGAGAAAGTCGGTATCGAAGGTGTAATCACTGTAGAAGAAGCAAAGGGAACGGAAACAGAGGTTAAAACTGTCGGTGGTATGCAATTCGACCGCGGCTATATCTCTCCGTATTTTGTAACAGACAGCGAAAAAATGGTTTGCGAATTCGAAAATCCGTACATCCTGCTTTACGACAAGAAAATTTCTTCCATGAAGGAATTGTTGCCTATCCTTGAACCGGTAGCTCAGTCTGGACGTGCATTATTAATCATTGCAGAAGATGTTGAGAGTGAAGCTTTAGCAACTTTGGTAGTAAACCGTTTAAGAGGTTCTTTGAAAATTGCAGCAGTAAAAGCTCCCGGATTCGGAGACCGTCGTAAAGAAATGCTGGAAGATATCGCAATTCTGACAGGAGGCGTTGTAACTTCAGAAGATAAAGGATTGAAACTTGAAAACCTGACAATTGATATGTTGGGTCGTGCTGACAAAGTGACTATTGACAAAGAAAATACAACCATTGTCAAAGGTGCCGGCAAGAAAGAATTCATCCAGGAAAGAATTGACCAAATCAAGAAATTGATTGAAAACTCTACTTCTGACTACGATAGAGAAAAATTGAAAGAACGTTTGGCAAAATTGGCCGGAGGCGTTGCAGTTCTGTACGTTGGAGCAGCTTCAGAGGTTGAAATGAAAGAGAAGAAAGATCGTATTGACGACGCATTACACGCAACCCGCGCAGCCAGCGAAGAAGGTATCGTACCTGGAGGTGGTGTAGCTTACATCCGTGCACAGGCAGCCTTGGAAGGTCTGAAAGGCGAAACAGAAGATGAAACAACCGGTATTGAAATCATCAAACGTGCCATCGAAGAACCGTTGCGTCAGATTGCTTGTAACGCAGGAGTTGAAGGAGCTGTTGTAGTAAACAAAGTACGTGAAGGCAAAGGTGATTTCGGATACAATGCCCGCAAAGACGTTTATGAAGATTTGAAAGTTGCCGGAGTTATCGATCCGAAGAAAGTAACCCGTGTAGCTTTGGAAAATGCAGCTTCAATTGCAGGTATGTTCTTAACTACTGAATGCGTATTAGTTGAAGAGAAAAAAGACGATGCTCCAGCTATGCCGGCAGGAATGGGTGGAGGAATGCCGGGAATGATGTAATAAACATTCCTTTTAAATCATATAGAGGGACAACTTTTAAACAGTTGTTCCCTCTTTTTTTTTTAATATTACTTTTGCAACAATACCAAAATTTCTAATTTTACCCGATAATTAATTTTCGAATAAAATTTCAACAATGTCTGAACAGAATCTATCCATAAACAAAATATTGCGATACGACGAGCATGCCATCAGGCTTCTGTTCGAACATTATTATGTGACTCTTGTCCTATTTGCCAAAAAATATGTCACAGACATTGATGATTGTAAAGACATTGTACAGGAAATCTTTACAAATCTGATTGAAAAAAAAGAGCGTTTTGAATCAATAGACAATCTGAAGGCATATCTTTATCAAACAACCCACAACCGATGCCTGAAACATTTACGCCACGAAGATGTAAAGGAGAAATATACCCAAGAGGTACTATTAAATTCTAATGAAAGTTTCTATTTTGACCAGATACTGGAAGAAGAGGTATATATTTTACTAAGGGACGCTATCGAACACCTGCCTCAACAATGCCGGAATGTCTTTAAACTCGTGCTAGAGAATAAAAGCAATCAGGAAATCGCTGAAGAATTGGGCATTGGTATCGAAACAGTCAAATCGCACAAAAAGTTAGGGAAAAAGCTTCTATATAACCAACTTAAAGATATAGTTCCCTCATTACTGCTTATATTCTTAATGCAACTATAATTTTTTTTATTATTTCTTCTTTTCCCACTCCCCCTTTTTACCCTTGAGGGGGTCTTCTATATGTAGATAAAACAAAATCTACATGTAAAAACATAATTGTTATGCAAAAACAAGAAAACGACATATTCAAATTAGCTAAAATAATCACCCGTTCATTCGAGCAAGAATTATCTGCACAAGAATGCCAGGAACTTGAAAAATGGCTGGCCGAATCAGACAGACACAAGGAGCAGTATGAACAGTTTAAGACTATCGAATTTTTAAAACAGAAGAGCCAAGAGAGAACTGAGATTGATTGGCAAAAAGACTGCCAAGTTTTTCTGTCAAGAAAAAAACAAAAACATATTTCCATCAGACGTATATTACAATATGCAGCGGCTGCCGTATTTCTACTTTCAATTGGCACAGCCCTATGGCTATATGAACGCCCGGCGGCGTCTGAATTTATTGCAGAAGAAATCAGCCCCATACGTAAAAAAGCCATTTTAACTTTGGCTCAAGGAAAGCAAATTTCTCTATCAGACAGCACTTTTACGCAGCTACAAGATCCATCAGGAACACATATCAACATTCAAGGTAGCCAAGTCACATACTTAAATCAAGGCAATGATACAACTACTACACGGTACAATACCTTGCGTACTCCTCGAGGAGGGGAATATATGCTGACACTGGCTGATGGCACCAAAGTATGGCTAAATGCAGAGTCAACCATGCGCTATCCTGTAAAATTCAATGCCAAAAAACGCATCGTTTATATAGAAGGAGAAGCTTTCTTTGAGGTACAAAAAGACTCCAGCCGCCCATTTGTTGTAGTTTCAAACAATACGGAAGTTACCGTATTAGGGACGAGCTTCAACTTCAGAGCTTATCCTGAAGAGAAAAACATCAGTACCACCCTTGTCTCAGGTGCAGTAAAAATGGAAAACAAGAGTTATCAGAAAACAGTGATCCTCAGCCCAGGAGAACAAGGTTTTCTTAATATAGCAGATGGGACACTCACGAAACAAAAAGTAGACACTTATCTGTACTCAGCTTGGAAAGACGGTCGAATTGTCTTTCGGGACATCCGTCTGGAAGACTTATTCAACACATTAGCCCGCTGGTATGATTTACAAGTATTCTACCTAAATCCAGAGGTAAAAGACATCCGCTTTACCGGAGATATCGACAAGACAGATCGCTTTGAAGACATTCTCAGCATTATGGAACAAAACAAGCGAGTTAAGTTCACAGTCAAGGCTCAAACGGTTTCAATAGGATTACAAATAAAATAACATTTATAATAATACAAATCATTTAACTCATGGAAAAAATGAACCATAGCAAACGCTTGAAAGACGAGCGATGGTGCCAAAAGAGCAGAATTTTAAAGCTTCTTTTCCTATTCACCTTCGCAGGATGGCTACAGCTATCCGCCTCAGTCTATTCTCAAGAAACAAAACTAAATTTAAAAGTGACAAAGGCATCGCTGGAAAATGTCATGAACAACATTCGGTCTCAGTCGCAATTCAGTTTCTTTTTTGATGACGATGCAGTCAAAAAGATATCCAATATCACATTGGATGTTCAAAATGCGAGTATAGAAGAGATTTTAACAACTTGTCTAGCCAATACTGGATTTTCCTTTCGCATTTTAGACAAGACTATCATTTTGTTCCGCGAAAAACAAGAAGTTCAAGATAATAAGAAACAATCTTATACCATCAAAGGAAAAGTTGTTGACGAAAAGAACATCCCCATGGGGGGCGTAACCATCCGCTTGGACGGCACCCAACTAGGTGTTGCTACTGATGTAGAAGGACGTTTTTCTATAACCCTTCCACAAGCACAGGGCAAATTGATATTCTCATTTATCGGTTACAAAACACAAACTATAGCTTTTACACCCGGTAAAGAGATAAATGTCAAAATGCAAGAAGATGTATCAAATCTTGAGGAAGTTCAAGTAGTTGCCTATGGTGCTCAAAAGAAACGCACCGTAATCAGCGCTATCTCATCCGTTAAATCAGAAGATATCAAAGAGCTTCCGACACATAGTCTGGAAAACCTGTTGCAAGGGCACATGGCAGGTGTTGAGGTTAGTAATATTTCCGGCTCACCTGGCGGTGGCGGTTCTATTGTCAGCATTCGTGGATATAGCTCTTTACCTGTTGATGGAGAAAGTGTTGACAGACGTTACGGAACGCCCTTATATGTTATTGACGGAGTACCGATGCAGGCATTTACATCCAATATCACAGGAAGCAATACATTATCAGACTTAGATCCTTCCATGATAGAGTCTATCGAAGTGTTGAAAGACGCAGCTTCGGCAGCCATCTACGGTTCACGTGCAGGTAATGGAGTCATTTTGATTACAACCAAAAAAGGTCGTGCCGGCCAGGCTCGCTTCTCTGCCAATGTATCATACTCTGCATCTTGGCTACCAGAAGCTCCCCTACAATCAGGAGGAAGCTACGAACGCTATTATCATTTAAATGCATTGCGCAATAGTGTTGCCCCATATCAAACTGCAGATGGAGAATGGAAAATACCTACATCGTACGAAGAGGTCTTTGCCAATAAAAAATACCAAGGTCCTATGTATGGTTGGTTTGGAGGAACTACACGTCCACAAAACTCCATTGTATTACAAGACAGTTTGAATCCTTTCTATAATAACTCAACACATTGGTATCGCCAAAATTATAGAACAGCAAAGGTCCTGAATGCCAATATTCAAGCAGCAGGAGGAAACGAAAAAGTAAGATATATTGTCGGAGCAGGTTACTATGACGAAGACGGTATAGCTGTCAATACAGGATTCACCCGTTTTAATGTCATGTCCAATTTAACAGCATTTCCCACCAAACGGTTGAGAATGGACACACAATTGGCATTAACCTACAGTGACCGAAGCCGCGGACAAAATGCCGGTAGTGGAGCATCTAAAATAGAAGGAATCAGTTCAGATGCCAATAAAACCTCTACATTGCTACCTGGAAATGGAATTGTCGGAGAACGTATGACAGAAATTCTAAACGAAGTATCTGAAAAGAATCAAAGTTATTCTTTACGCTATAACATGGTTCTCGACTACGAAATTATCCGCAACCTACATCTAAAAGCATCTGCAGGAGTTGATTTCAATCAACAAAATCAAAATACATTTAAACCCTCAACATTAGATGCATATACTCATTTTTCAGAATCAGAAGGTACGATTGGACGCACGGTAACGTTACTGAATGAAAATCTGCTGACCTATGAATTCCATCATTTGGACAAGCACAATTTCAATGTCATGCTGGGTTTATCCTTTCAGAAAGACCAATCATTTACCAACAAGGGTAAAGGTATAAATGGTCCAAATGACAAAGTACACTATGTTGGTTCTAATGGTTGGGGAGGAGATAATGGTCTTAACAACACGGCCAGCTCAGGAGAAAATCCGTATTATGTCTCAGCATTTGAATACAATTCTGATTTCACAGAAGAACGTATGAATAGTTACTTCGGTAGATTAACATATAACTTCAAAGAAAAATATATGCTAGAAGCAACCGTTCGCCGCGATGGTTCATCAGTGTTTGGAGAAGATGTAAGATGGGCTACATTCCCTTCGGTTGCTGCCGGTTGGGCATTTTCCCAAGAAAATTTCATGAAAAAATTCTATTGGTTAAGCTTCGGTAAAATCAGGGCCAGCTGGGGAGTTTCCGGACAGAAATTCTCACAACGATACTTAAGTCAAGGTTTGATGATGCCGCAAGGGACATTTCATGGCAATGTCGGTATCACACCGGATGTAAACGGAGGAGTAATAAATAAAAAATTAAGCTGGGAAGAAACGAACCAATTCGACTTAGGACTGGATGTCAGCTTCTTAGACTATCGCCTACACGCTGTTATTGATTATTATTATCGTTATACTAAAGGACAATTGAATATGATAGAACTTCCTGGAGACGTATTCTATCATGCATTTCAATGGCAAAACGGTATGGCTGTTTCCAATCAAGGGTTGGAAATCGAGTTAGAAGCCGATATTTTCCGAAATACAGAATTAAAATGGAGAATGAAATTCAATGTATCCCGCAACTGGAACCGTTTCGAAAAAAGCGCTGACGGTTTTGATTTCGGAGAACAAGTTGTCGGCAAACCGTTACATCAATTGAAGGTATACAAAACAGAAGGATTCTATAATTCACAAGGAGAAGTTCCCATGTATTATCTGGCAGACAGAAGCCAACAACCTCTTTACACTGGTAACACCGTCGGAATATTCATGGCAGGAACCCGTCGTATTATAGACTTGAACGGAGATGGAAAGATTTCAGAAAGCGATACCTATTTCGCAGCTAGTCCATTACCATTAGCACATGGCGGTTTTACAAACCGTTTGCAATGGAAGGGATTCGATTTGAATATATTTTTCAACTATTCCATCGGCCGCCATATCATCAAAGCTTATGATGATAGAAGTATGGAGGTAAAAGCCAGTTCCTTCCCTATTTTTGCTGATTTGAAAAAAGCTAATGTATGGACAGGTCCGGAGTCTAACCCAGATTACCCCAAAGCACAAATGTATATGTATCTGAAAGATCAATATACCGGACGCTATGACTGTGACATAGAAAAAGTAAATTTTATACGACTGAAACAAATCACTCTTGGTTACAATTTAAATGAAAAAATTACGAAGAAATTAAAACTTCAAAGTGCCCGTGTGTTTGTTACAGGAGAAAATCTATTTATGCTGTCAAACTACTCAGGAGTTGATCCGGAATTAGTAGATCCGACACAAGGAGTCGATTTTATGGGAACTTATCCATTACCCCGCAAATTTACTGTGGGACTATCTGTAAACTTTTAAAACCATGGAAGCTATGAAAAAGATATTAACACTTTTATTATTCCTTCCTCTATTTTCATGCAACAAATGGCTGGATGTAGAGCCAGAAACTTCTATAACATTCGGCAACTATTTTAAAAATGAAAGTGAGGTTGAAGCATTCTACAACAGCATAGGATGCAACATGAAACATATATGTATCGGTAAAGAACCCTATTTCTACATCTCCATAGATGCCGATTACCTGACCTATGATCTCAAAGGCTATGCAACTTTAGACCCGGATACCTATCTACCGGAAGAGTCCCAGACCTTGAGTGACAGTTGGGCCAATTATTATAATGTCATCTATCTGGCCAATGTTATGATAGAAAATGAATATCGCTATGAGAACATTTCCAAGGAGCGCACAAACTTTTGGCTAGCTCAAGCTCATTTTGCCAAGGCCATGACTTATTTCAGAGTAGCGCAAATTTGGGGTGACGCTCCCATTGTAAAAAATTCAGAGTCCATTGATCCCGTAGGAAAAAGTCCGGCATTAGATGTTCTGAAAGAAGCTGCAAAAGAAGCAAAGTTCGCCCTTAATTTGCCTACATATGACCAACTGACAGATTCTAAAGGCAATCAAATTACATCAAAACAATATGCTAGTTTAGGTACAGTAAAAACTTTGCTTGCCAATATTTATGCCTGGATGGGAGGATTAACCGGAAATACTGAATACTGGACATTAGCAGAATCATATGCATCAGATGTCATTGACGGTAAAGCAGGTGCCTATCAACTTGAATCCATCGAAAATCTTGTTCCCAATGTATTCGGCAAAGTGAGAAAAAGCGATGAAGTAATTTTTTGTATAGACAATGATCCATTGGATTATGATGACAGATACCTTGAAACATACGAAGCGAAACAACCAGGACAAATGCTATTATCGTTTCCATATACAACGACAGACTCGTCTGCCATTGCTGCTCTTGCAATAGACTATTCAGACCAATTCAATAAGATATCTGTTGCGACAGTAAAGAAAATATTCCGAGAAGAAAAAGATGCACGCAGAAGAGAATATTGGCACGAATTAGGTAAATTGAAATATAAATCAACCTCCGGACAATATGTAACAACCCGCTATGCACATATTGCCAAATGGCGTGATGTCGTTATTCAGGAAAATACAGAAATTGTACAGACAAGACCAGTCATCGGTTCTGATTGTGACTGGGTAGTATGGAGACTTGCTGATTTAATATTACTACGTGCAGAATGCCGTGCCCGTTTAAATCGCGCAGATGCCATAGACGACTTGAACAAAATACGTAATCGCGCAGAATTACCGAACTACGACAATTCACAAGCACATGATTTACGCCGTGAAATATTTGAAGAAAGACGTAGAGAACTATTCGGCGAAGGTCATTTCTATTTCGATGTTATCCGCAATGGATATTACAGAGAATACCTACAGGGAGAGTTCAAAAAACTGACCCAACAGGATGTTCTCAACGGAGCACTCTACACTCCAGTCAATGCATCTGCATTCACAAAAAATACATTAATGACACAAAATACATATTGGCAATGGAAAAAATAACATACTTACTGAAAAGCATTTTCCTTATTTCACTACTAGGGATTGCATCCTCGTGTACCAAATGGAACTACCAAGACGGAGGATTAGCAAATGGTACCCATGATTGCTCCATGTGGGACTATTTCAAAAAACAGCCCTACGACTGGGACTCCACCATGGTCATGATAGAACATGCCGGCATGAGAGATATATTCGAAGGGAAAAGTGAATATGGACAAATTACATTCTTGGGTGTAACCAACCTTAGTATTCAAACCTATTTACTACAAAATAAGATGAAACGTGTAACCGACATGTCTCCAGCATTTTGCAAAAAAATGCTATCTAAACTAATTATTCCACAACGTTTAATGGTGACTAATATCCCGCGAGGAGAAAGAATTGCCAGCACTGGAGCTGAAGTCGGTGGCATAAGAACCCAAACATTGGATGGAGAATTATTTATGTGGACCCACCAAGAGCCTTATATGGGAATTTTAGATGTTGGAGAAATTGCTTTGTACTTCCATATGGACGGAGCTGCCAACGATTTACGCATCTACTCCACTGACATTCAAACAAATAATGGTGTAGTACAGGCTTTAGGTTACGATTTCATATTTGATAACATCAACAACTAAAAGAATTATGAATAAACTATTATACATCATCATATTATTAGGAAGCATCTGCCTATTTGGCTGTAATAAACCTGATATAGGATACCTATATACAGATACTGCAGCTTTTTCCATTGACACTTTAAGAATCATACGTTTCTCTAATCTACAAAAGAAAATTACTGATTTAGAGAATATGTTTGACACTTACCCTGCAAACATTATCACTTTATTGGAAGAAACTGATTCTCTGGAAATCGACTATGCTGAAAAAGAAAAAATACGCATAGAAATGTATGAAGAATTCGAAAAAATAAGGCAACAGTATAAAAACGCTTCTGATGCAGAGAAACCTTATTATCAGAAATTAATGGATGAGTATGAAAAAAAATACATCCATTACAAAGACACGGTTGTATGGGAGGTTGAAAAAGCTATCCGAAACAATCAAAGTACTATAACGAATCAATGCTATAATCAAAATCTTCCAGACCCATACACAATTAGAGATGAAATCTCCCAACTCAAGACTCAGATAGAAAAAGCTGTTCCTTGGACAACAGCTCAGTTAGAACAAATTTTAGGGACACAACCTCTTATTTATTCGCTTGCAGAAATCAAAACACCCAATGGAACAGAAGCTGCCAATAATTTTGCAGAACACCTAACCATTCTTGGAGGAGGCCGAATGTATGTAGACGCCAAAATCGATGCACCTGAAGGCTTATATGTCATATCATTAAAGGTAGAAAATGAAGGACATTCTGCCATACTTGAAGATATCTTTACGTTCATATTAGAATAATAAACCTTGCTATGAAATTCGTATATTTCTATCTTATAATATTGCTGATTGGTATATATTCACCGACGACAGCACAGATTACATTTTCTGACAAGCAATTCCAAGATGCCTTGGCTAATGCAAAAAAAGAGAAAAAAAATCTGTTTCTTGATTTCTATGCAGATTGGTGCGAACCATGCAAAATCATGGAAAAAGAAGTATTTGCTTTACCAGAAGTAGGCGATTACTTCAATGAACGTTTCATCTGCCTCAAGATAAATGTAGAAACTCCAGAAAATAAAGAGATTGTACAAAAGTACCAAGTAAATGCGTTGCCAACCATGTTATTCATTAACAACAAAGGCGAAGTTTTACGTACACTTAACGGAGCAACCGCCCCTGCAAATTTTGTACACGAAGCAATGGTAGCTGCAGGAGATGCACTTAGCTTTGAACAACTATATACAAAACTAAAAAAAGACAAGAAAAATCTTGAGCTCAGACAAGAATTTCTGGCACAAGCTCCTTCATTTATCAATACACAACAAGGATATGAACGGGAAAAATGGTCTACTCGTATAGAAGCCATCTTCGATGAATATTTACAGACTAAAACAATCGCCAACATGGCAAATCCTGATGACTTCATCCTTTTGACCATGTTCCATGGTAAAAAGACGAAAAACGATCCCATATTTGATGCCTTAGTCGCCAATTATCCTCTATATGCAGAGAAAGTGGGCAAAGCACAAGTCAATAAATATTTGGTCGGTTTATTCAACAGCTACATCATTTCGTTATGCCGCGAAGGGAAAGCTGAATATAAACAAGAATTAGAACGTGTAAACGGAGATCTAAAAATCATATATGGCAATATTCCGTTCGGCAAACTAACATCATTTGAAGCTATTTCCCTACTTGCAGACGGCTACTACAATTTATTCCGTAAAAATACAGATATATTCTTCGAAAAGATGAACAAGTACTTTGAAGGAGCTGAAGGTGTAACAACAGCCAACAACTATACAATGCCAGTAGAAGATCTTTTCTCTCTTTATCAAGGGAAAATTCCCGAATCCGCCTATCCGAAAGTAATTCCATGGCTAGAAAAGGCTTTAACATTTCCACAAATGTCCCCGCAAGTAAGGACTCGTGTACTCTGCATTTTAGGAGATTGTTATAAAGAAACTGATAATGCTGTAAAAGCAAAACAATGCTTTAATCAGGCTTTCGTCACTAGTGCAAGCATAGAAGACAAGGCCATGATGCTGAGATTACAACAAATGATTCAAAGTAGATTAAACTCACTATGAAAAAACTAACCATTATTATTATACTTCTGAGTTGTTTT
Organism: uncultured Odoribacter sp.; assembly: GCA_905193145.1. Next base: position 40,972 of record CAJJNP010000003.1, read on the forward strand.
TGCTCCATGAGTCATGCCCAAAACAAAAGCACTCAATTCAAGCATGGTAAATTACCTAATGGACTGACATACTATATCCAACAGACAACGCAAAATCCAGGGGCTGCAGACTTTTATTTAGTTCAAAACGTTGGAGCTTTAATGGAAAATGCAGATCAAAATGGGTTAGCGCATGTATTAGAGCACATGGCATTTCATGCAACAACCAGTTTTCCTGAAGGTATTCCGGCTTTTTTGCAAAGACATGGAATCAATACCTTTAATGCAAATACGGGGTATGACGAAACGATATACAATATCAACAACATTCCTGTCGCAACACAAGAGGTCGTTGATTCATGTATCTTAGCATTAAGAGATTGGTCAGGTTTTCTGACACTTAAACCAGAAGATATGGATCAAGAGCGCAAAGTGATTCGAGAAGAACGCAGATTACGCATGACTCTTTCCAAAAGAATGCAGGGATTAGCAGAACCATATCTATACAACCACAGTAAATATGCGACACACAATATTATCGGTAGTGTTGAGGTTGTTAGAGACTTTACCCCAGAACAATTAAAAAGCTACTACCAAGATTTTTATCGTCCTGATCAGCAAGCTGTCATCATCATAGGAGACATTAATGTTGAAAAAACGGAGAAAAAAGTCAGAGAGCTGTTCATTCCTATACCCAAAAGAGAAAATCCCAAACCCCGCCTGGTTTATAATATAGAAGACAATACGAGTCCTTTGTATGCTAAGCTCATTGACAAGGATATTCCAAATCAATCAGTCATGTTGGTCAAACGCTTCCGTGAAATAGAAAAACCAACAACAGAAGAGATGATACGAGAGATACTCTTACGAGACTTCTATAATGAAATCATGAGAGGATTTTTAGCTGAATATGTTGAAGCCGGCGAATCATACATTCTCACTGCCGGGGTTGTTTTAAAAGACCTTGTACGTAACTATGACAACTTGAATATTGCTCTTGTTTCTTTACCTGGCAAAGAGAAAGAAGCATTACAACAACTTCTTAATCAAATTGCCTCAATACATCAATATGGTTTCACTGACGAAATTCTTAAACCGATGTTTGTAAACTATCAGAATAACGTCAGAGAAAATCTGCAACAAACAGAACATATCCCGAATAATGTATATTTACAGATATTCAAGGACAACTTCTTATTACATTATCCGCTATGTTCTGTCAAAGAAAAACTAGAAACGACACTTCAAGTTCTTGACACTTTATCTGCTTCAACCTTCCAAACATGGATTGCACAATGGTATAACAATAACAATAACTGGGCATTTCTTATGCAAGGGAATGATGCAAATTATCCATTCCCAGTATCAAATGAGATCATTAGTATGATACAAGAATCTCACAAAACTGCAAATAATCCCCAGCTTATTCAAACTGCAACAATCAATGAACTAGAGAACTTGATTGATTTCAATCTCCCTGAAGGGCAAATTGTGAAAAGTAAACAGATAAAAACGTTGGATGCAGAAGAATGGACCCTCTCCAATGGAGCCAAAGTATATTATAAATATACAGATGGTAACAAAGGATTATTCAACCTTTTAGCAGGCAGCAAAGGAGGTCGCTCTTTATTAAAAGCAGAAGACCTTCCATCTGCAGATGCTTTAACAGCATTAGCACAACAAAGCGGTGTCTATAAATACGATGGTAAAAGTATCAGTTTTTGGGCACAACAACAAAATATTAATATGCATCTCGCCTTGGAAGAGCGTTCTGAAAGCATTGGTATTTCTGCACCATCCGAGAATGCTGACAATGCTTTCCAATATCTATATTTAACTTTACAAAAGCCTCGTTTTGACACGGTTCTGTTCGAGCGCTTTGTTGCCATCAATGAAATGACTCAAAGCAATGCCCGTCCAACCGTCAATGACTCCATCCGTGAAACAATTTCAGGAATAAGACGAGTCAACAGTCCCCGTCTGTGGAAAAAAGATTCAAACTATTATAAAGCTATGAATTATAATAGAATGACAGAAATATTCCAAGAACGCTTTCAGAATGCATCTGATTTTACCTTCTATTTAGTCGGAGATATCAGTAAAGAAAATGCCCGTAGGCTAATCACACGATATATTGCGTCCTTACCATCAACATATAATACAGAAACAGCTATTGAACACCAATATGACCGACAAGGTAATATTACCCAAGACGTAGAAGTTGGTATTCCAGATGCCAAGTATATGGTTAGCATTGAATACGAAAATCATCTAAAAACCAAACCAAGTGAAGCTATTTGCATGCGAATCATACGTATGTATTTACAACACAAACTAATGGAAAGAATTCGTGGAAATGAAGGCGCTGCTTATGCCGTACAAGTACAAGGTGGAGCCAATATCCATCCATACAAACAGGAAATATTCATCCGATTTGCTACAGAACTAGCCAAAGGTCCTCAAATGAGAGCTCTTGTACATGAACAAATTCAACAGTTCATACAAAATGGTATTTCGGATGAAGAGACAGAGGACTACATTCTAGCCATTAAAAAAGAAGAAAAAGCTATACGAGAAACAAGCTACAATACCATCGGATTTTGGACTGATAACTTACAATTTTATAACAAGACCGGCAAAACCATGGATGCACCAGAATTTTTTGACAATGTTATAAATAAAATTAAAGGGAAAGACGTTAAAACATTCGCTCAAAAATTCTTTAAAAGCGCAACCTGTATAGACTTAGTAATCAAATCAAGGAATCAACATTAAAACTACTAATTATAAACCTATTAAATTTTATATTATGAATAAATTATGGTTAATACTATTTATGGTAAGTTCTATTTTAGGATTTACAGCTTGCTCCGATGAAAATGATAGTCCACAAACTCCTTTAACCGATGTTGTCATGAATAGCATGGCGTCAATTGGAGATATTTTCACAATCAACGGTTCGGGATTTGACAAAACATCAACTCAAATTTATTTTAGAAATGAGAATGAAGAAGAAATCCATGTAAAGGATCTAGAATTTACGGCTACTGGCATTCAATTTAAAGTTCCAACAGAGCTAACTCCAGGTAAATACACCATCATTTTAAAACAAAACGGGACATGGCCCCTAGGAGAAATCACTCTGCTTGCTATGAGTAATCCCATAAAAAACCTTGTCTATCCGACAGAATTACACATGGGACAAAATATGACTATCCAAGGCGAAGGCTTTAACTCTACAGCCAAGGTTTATTTAGAAGATATTGATGGGAAACGGTCTGAAGCTCTAGAAATAATCAGTACAGAAAATGGTCTGACTTGTCATGTACCTTCCAATTTAAAAAGCCAAGCCTTTTATACCATCGTACTCACACAAGATGGCGGAGAATGGAAATCTGAAATCAAAGCAGTGGCACTTCTCATAAAACGACTAAACAGTATAATGATACCTGTTGCCGGATATTGGGAATACACAGCCTGGTCAGAAGAAGAGCCTTGGGGACCTACAGACAGTATTTGGATTGCACCTAAACAAAATATTTCCGAATTAATATATGATACACAAGGACGACTGACTAAAATTATTGAATATACTGAAGAAGAAGGAGAGATTGTCGGCGAAAAAGCAACAACAACCACATTTGAATACAACACAGTTAATCAAATTAAAGTCGTGGTTCATAATTCAATCGAATATTCATCCATCACTTTTGAAGTGAAAAACAATCAGGTGGAAACCTGTACAGTCTTAGATGTTTGGGACGAATCATATGTTTATGAATGGACTTACAACGAAGGTTATTTAACACAAATAACAGAGGCTGGTACCCAAGAGCCCATTTGGGAAGCCACATATAGCGACTACAACTTAAAAGACATCATGACTTATGGAAGCAATATACCATTTGAATACGGCACTCAATATGCTTACGGAGTCAATGTGCCATTACTATTAACAGATGATACTTTTATTAAGTATGCTGGTTTTCTGGGATTGACAGGTAGAAATTCCAAGAATATTCCAGAAAAATATTATCTAACTGGCAGTGAAGAAGGTATACATATTGAAGGCTCAACAGATAATGATGGATATTTAACAAATTTATCATTATCAACAGAAAATGAAGCACGAATCTTCACCTATGAAGTAGTTCAATAAAACCTGCCAATTATCAGAAGATGAAAGGGTACCGACATTTGTATTGTTGATACCCTTTCATTGTTTTCTAAAATTTATTAATGTAATACTTTCGTAACTGCTTGGAGTTTCCTAATTTTACACTCTGAAATATAAACTAAAATCAACTGAGATGGATTATGGCCTCTTTGAGTTACTAAAGCTCATCGGCTCATTGGCTTTATTCCTTTATGGAATGAAACTTATGAGTGAATCTCTACAGAAGCTTGCCGGTAATAAAATGCGACAGATATTAACCGCAATGACCGCAAACCGCTTTACAGGTGTATTAACAGGAGTATTTATAACTGCTCTCATTCAAAGTTCTTCAGCAACAACAGTAATGGTTGTTAGTTTTGTTAACGCTGGACTATTGGATCTTGTAGGTTCCATTGGAGTAATATTAGGAGCTAATGTTGGGACCACAATTACAAGCTGGCTCGTTGCTGTTCTTGGATTGGGAAAATTCAGCATGAGCGACCTAGCTCTTCCTATTATCGGCTGCACACTCCCCCTATTATTTTCACAAAAACGCTCTCGTAAAAACTGGGGAGAAATGTTTGTAGGATTTGGATTGCTATTTCTTGCATTACGATTTCTACAAGAAGCTATGCCAACCAATCTTCAAGATTATCCCGGAGTCGGTGACTTCATCCAAAACATCAGCAACCTAGGATTCCGTTCATGGATGATATTCTTATTAATTGGTGCTGTTTTGACCACAATTTTCCAGTCGTCATCAGCAACCGTGGCTCTAACTCTCGTCATTTGCGCCAAAGGCTGGATCGGTTACGAAGACGCAGCGGCAATGATTATGGGCGAAAATATCGGAACAACAATTACAGCTAATTTAGCAGCAGCAGTTGCCAATGTTCAAGCTAAACGTGCTGCTTTAGCCCACTTTACCATTAATGTATTCGGAGTAATTTGGCTGTTTTTCATTTTTGATCCATTCCTACATTTTATTGGAGATCTTTCTGTTACTTTGCATCTCTCTCATTACAACCCTATTTATTCTGACCCTGAACTTTTAAATTCAACATTCAATCCTGAAGAAAGAGCCAGCGTACTAACCTCTATCCACGCAGCAATGCCCTTGGTTTTATCATTGTTCAATACGTTAGCAAAAGGAATAAATGTATTGATACTTATTTGGTTCACTAAAATATTGGCTAAAATTGTCAGCCGTATTCTACCCCTAAAACCAGGTGATGATTCTTTTACTTTAAAACATATAAAAATTGGCTTATTGTCAACCCCAGATGCATCACTATTCCAAGCAAAACAAGAAATCACACTCTATGCACAAAATACTTTTTCCATGTTCAAGCGCATGCTTCAAGCATTTGAAATGTCAAAAAGTGATTATGAAAAAGAATTCGATAAATTGCAACTCATGGAAGATGAGAGCGACCAAGTAGAGGTAGATATCGCAGACTATCTGACTAAAGTTTCCGAATCTCGTTTAACGACAGAGAATTCTCAACGCGTCCGCGCTATGTTCAAAATTGTATCAGAAATCGAGAGTGTAGCAGATTCTATACTGAATGTAGCAAAAGCAATTATGCGACGCAATAACCAAGGTGTGGTATTCCCTGAAACTTTACATACAAAACTGTTTCACATGTTTTCATTGGTTGAAAATTCCATCGAAATGATGTGCCACAATTTAACTCTAGAATATAAAGATGTCAATCCCAAAAAAGCCTACGAAATAGAGCAAGCTATCAACAATTACCGTACGCTTTTACAACAAGAACATTTGATTGCCATTGAAGAAAAAAACTATGACTATTCAATAGGTATTCTGTATACTGACATATTTGCAGAATGTGAAAAAATTGGAGACTATACGATTAATGTCACAGAAGCAATGAAAGAAATAGGACACAATAATTAAGTAAACCAAATTATAAATTCAAAACAATAAAACCAACACATGGAGTACGGACTATTTGATTTTCTTAAACTGATTGGCTCTTTAGGAGTTTTCCTCTATGGTATGAAACTAATGAGTGAAGCTCTCCAAAAAGTAGCAGGCGAGCGTATGCGTCATATACTATCAGCCATGACTTCCAACCGGGTAAAAGGCGTTATCACCGGTATCCTTATTACAGCAATAATCCAAAGTAGCTCAGCAACAACTGTTATGGTTGTCAGCTTTGTGAATGCTGGGCTCTTAAGTCTTGTTGAATCCATTGGGGTAATCATGGGAGCAAACGTCGGAACGACTGTCACTGCTTGGTTAATCTCAATTCTTGGATTTAAAGTCAGCATGGCCGAAATATCCTTGCCCATGATAGGTTTATGCCTTCCTTTACTATTCTCTAATAAACGCTCCAGAAAGAATTGGGGAGAATTGATTATAGGATTCGGTCTATTATTCATCGGATTGGAATTTTTAAAAAACTCTATGCCAAATCTGGATGAAAATCCTGAAATGTTTACTTTCCTACAAGAGTATGCAGATATGGGTTATGCCTCTTATATATTATTCATGTTAATAGGTACAGTCCTAACGATTCTCATACAATCATCCTCTGCAACCATGGCTCTGACACTTGTCATGTGCGCCAATGGCTGGATAAACTTTGAAATTGCAGCTTCTATGGTTTTAGGTGAAAATATCGGAACTACAGTAACAGCCAATCTTGCCGCAATGGTTGCAAATTCAACAGCCAAAAGAGCAGCATTCGCCCATTTCCTGTTTAACGTTTTTGGAGTAATATGGGTATTATCCATCTTCCCCTTATTTTTAGGTTGGATTGAAGCATTAAGCGTTGCTATGGGCATCGGAAATCCAGAAACAAGTGTAGAAGCTGTACCGATGGCTCTATCTCTCTTTCACACGGCATTCAATATTTCCAATGTCTTAATACTAATATGGTTTACAAAACTAATTGCACGTTTTGCAACCAAAATTATTCCGGCTCAAGAAACAGGAAATGATGCTTTCAAATTAAAACATATCAAAATCGGACTTCTATCAACCCCAGACACATCGCTCTTTCAAGCAAAACAAGAAATCATTCTCTATGGGAAAAACACCAAGGACATGTTTCATCAAGTAACAGAATGTCTTGAACTTCCCAGTAAAGATTTCGAAAAGAAATTTGAAAATCTAGTAAAGATGGAAGATGAAAGTGACAATGTCGAAGTTGAAATTGCAAACTATCTGACTAAAGTTTCCGAATCTAAGATGACAACAGAAAACTCTCAACGTATTCGTGCTATGTTTAAAGTTGTTTCTGAAATTGAAAGTATTGCAGACTCGTCTCTCAACTTGGCCAAAGCAATTAATCGCCGAAACGACCAGAATGTCATTTTCCCGGAAGAACTAACCAACAAACTAAAACACATGTTTGCGTTAGTAGAAGACACCTTGACTACAATGTGCAATAACCTTAATCAAGAATACAAAGAAGTAACAGCAAAAAAAGCATACGAATTAGAGCAAGCTATCAACGATTATCGTACCATCTTAAAACAAGAACATTTAATTGCCATTGAAGAAAAGCGATATGATTATCCTACCGGAATCCTATACAACGACATGTTCTCAGAGTGTGAAAAAATCGGTGATTATGCTATTAATGTAACACAAGCAATCAAAGAAATAGGACACGAAGAATAAGCTTTCAAGCTTATTCTTCATTGTCATTAATATATACTATTTTTGCAAACAAAAAAACAAACTATATCATGGCACAGGAAGATGTATTCAAGAAATTAGTAGCTCACTGTAAAGAGTATGGCTTTGTATTTCCGTCATCAGATATTTATGATGGACTGGGCGCTGTATACGACTATGGGCAGAATGGAGTTGAATTAAAAAACAATATCAAACGCTATTGGTGGGAATCAATGGTCCGCTTACACGAAAACATTGTAGGCATTGATTCTGCCATTTTCATGCACCCGACAATTTGGAAAGCTTCAGGTCACGTAGATGCTTTCAATGACCCATTAATTGACAACAAAGACTCCAAAAAAAGATACCGGGCAGATGTTCTCATTGAAGACCAAATTGCCAAGTATGATGAAAAAATCGAGAAAGACGTTGAAAAAGCACGTAAACGATTTGGAGAAAAATTTGATGAAGCATTATTCCGTCAAACCAATCCGCAAATATTAGAACACATCCGTAAAAGAGATGCTCTACACGAACGCATGAGTGTAGCTCTAAATGCCAACGACTTGAACGAAGTACGTCAGATTATCTTGGATGAAAAAATTGTATGTCCTATTTCAGGTACTTGCAATTGGACAGAAGTACGTCAATTCAACTTGATGTTTGCAACAGAAATGGGCTCTACTGCAGAAGGAGCAAACAAAGTATACCTGCGTCCAGAAACTGCACAAGGTATTTTTGTAAATTTCTTAAACGTACAGAAAACCGGACGAATGAAAATTCCTTTCGGTATTGCACAAATCGGTAAAGCTTTCCGTAATGAAATTGTTGCACGTCAATTTATTTTCCGTATGCGCGAATTCGAACAAATGGAAATGCAATTCTTTGTACGCCCCGGTTCTGAACTTGATTGGTTCAAAAAATGGAAAACAACTCGTATGAAATGGCATCAGTTACTAGGCTTCGGCGAAGAAAATTATCGTTTTCACGACCATGAAAAATTAGCTCATTATGCAAATGCCGCAACTGATATAGAATATCGATTCCCATTCGGGTTCAAAGAAGTGGAAGGTATCCATTCCCGTACAGATTTCGACTTATCGCAACACCAAAAGTTCTCTGGTAAAAAAATTCAGTATTTTGATACAGAATTAAATGAATCCTATGTGCCATACGTTATTGAAACATCTATTGGTGTAGACCGTATGTTCTTGCAAATCATGTCAGCAGCCTATTGTGAAGAGGACTTAAGCAAAGACGGCAAAAAAGATTCTCGCGTTGTATTACGATTACCTGCAGCATTAGCTCCTGTCAAAATGGCCATTATGCCATTAGTAAAAAAAGATGGTCTGCCAGAAAAAGCTCAGGAAATCATGAATATGCTCAAATTCGATTTCAACTGCCAATACGACGAAAAAGACTCTATCGGCAAACGCTACCGCCGTCAGGATGCTATCGGAACCCCCTATTGCATCACAATCGACCATCAGACATTAGAAGATAATGCTGTTACCATCCGTGACCGCGATACCATGGAACAAGAGCGCGTTTCAATAGACAGTCTGTCTGGAATTTTAAGAGAAAAATGTGATTTACGCACACTCTTACAGCAATTGATGTAAAAACATCATATACCTCTCTGCCCTATCTTGCATCATCAGGATAGGGCTTTTTTTATAGTAAAATGTCACCTTTTTATATTTTACTCGTACACACATCCAAACTAACATATAAAAAGTATGAGTAAAATATTTTCAATTCTATTGTTCGGATTGATATGTATCAATCTCACAACCCAAGCGCAAAAAGTCAGCGTCGTATCTGTTTCCCAAAATCGGGATACCAACAGTTTCTACATCATTATGCGAGATGCATTCCCATTAAAACATAATGATCCCGCAGCACCTCGCTTCATTTTTTTTGATGAAGATCAACATTTTCTCTTTGGAGTCGGTGGATATGTCCAATTAACCGGAGCCTACGATTTTAATGGATTAAACAATCACAATAGCTTTATTACCAGTAAAATTGCACCAAAGGGACATCAAAAAGGCTGTAGCTACGGTATGGCTGTCAACCAATCCCGACTATTTTTCAAACTATTGGGCGACACGGAAATAGGACGAATCGTGACCTATCTGGAAATGGACTTTCAAGGTGCACACAACACGGCACGCCTCTGTCAAGCCTTCATACAATTCCGAGGCTTCACATTAGGACAAACCTGGAGTACCTTCTGCGACATGGCAACCATACCGACAACCATTGACGGCGAAGGACCGGGCAGTGCTCTTGAAGTACGCCAACCCATGCTGCGCTACACTCATAAATGGGGCAATCACTGGCAAACGGCTCTCGCCTTGGAATATGCTGCCACATCCTATACCACGAACAAATACATCGAAGAAATACAACAAAAAGTGCCGGATATACCACTAACCATTCAGTATATTTTTTTAAACAAAAGCCATATACAACTAGGAGGAATTCTAAGAAACATCAGTTACCACGACTTGTTGCATAAAAAAGATCGCATACGCAACGGCTGGGGAGTTATGGCCAGTAGCAAGATCAATTTAAATACTAAAAATTGCTTCATGCTACAAGGAGAATATGGCAAAGGTATTGCACACTACATCCAAGATATTGCAGGCCAAGGATTCGACCTAATCCCTAATCCGAACCAAAATGGTAAACTGAAAGCTCCTTCCATGTGGGGATTTTTTTTCGCTTACCAACACTTTTGGGATAAAGTACTCCATTCAACTGTCACATATAGCTACACACGCCTAGGAGAACAAGCAGACCTAAGCGGTGATACCTATAAATATACGCAATATACCGCTGCCAATTTATTGTGGGATTTTACTGAATTTGGAACAACTGGCATCGAATATGTATTTGGACATCGCAATAATTTCAATCACACATACGGTAATGCCAACCGTATCAATTTAATGGTACAATACCGTTTCTAAATACCATCAATGCTGATTGCTTATCACGTTGCAATTGTTCGGCGAGTTCTTCCTTTCCGTCAAATTTTCGTTCTCCGCGAATACGGGAAACAAGAGCAACCCGAACATTGCTACCATATAAATCCCCAGTAAAATCAAAGATATGTACTTCTATCCTAACCTCTCCACTACAACTTACCGTAGGCCGGACTCCTATGTTCAACATACCTCGATACAATTTCCCGACAACAAAAACCTCCACAGCATACACTCCTACCGCAGGCAATAATTTCCGTTCATCTTTCAATTTAATATTAGCAGTCGGAAATCCCATTTGACGTCCAATATGGTCTCCTTGTACTACCATTCCGGATATCGAATATGCATATCCCAAAAATTCATTGACACGGGTAATGTCACCTATTTGCAAAGCATTACGAATCTTGGTTGAACTTATATTGATATCATGTTCTTCATACACATCCTCCTGCTCCAGATAAAAGTGATATTGCTCTGCCAAAACCTTCAATTTATCAAAAGTACCTTCTCTGTTTTTTCCAAAACGATGGTCATACCCTATTACCAACCCCTTCACACCCAACTTATCCACCAACAAATTACGCACAAAATCCGAATACGTCAACTCTGCCAATGCATGAGTAAATGGCAATATTATCAAATGTGCCACACCCAACGACTCTAAAATAACCACTTTTTCATCCAACGTAGTCAATATACCAGGCCGCTTTTCCAAAGGATAAAGCACCTCTCTCGGATGAGGCTCAAAACTGATAATTACCGTTTCGCCTTGTAAACGCTCAGCAACTCTTTTCAAAGAAGCAATCACCTGAACATGCCCCTTATGTACCCCATCGAAACTTCCAATTGTCACGACCGGATTATCTATATGTAAATTCTCTATTCCGTAATGTAACTGCATTTGATATCAAATAAGAATACAAAAGTACAATAAAAAAGAATGCTAAACAGCAAAAAAAACAGGCTAAAGACAGAATAAACAATCTTCTCTGCCTTTAGCCTGCTACTCCCTACAGATTTCAGCTTCTTATTCTATTACTATCCGCATTTTGAAGCTCCGCAGTTTGTACAAATCAAACATCCTTCCTGATAAACTACCGGAGAACCACACTGTTCACATTTTTCACCGGCAGCTTCAGTTCCATTCGGGATATATTTCTTCAAGGCTCTTTCAACACCATTCTTCCAGGTATTGATATTTTCATTATCAAACTCCATTGAAGCTACCAACTCTACAGCCTGATGTACCGGCATTCCATGACGCAAAACTCCTGAAATCAACTTTGCATAGTTCCAATACTCTTTATCAAACTTATAAGACAGACCTTCTACAGTTGTCTTGAATCCTCGTTTATTTTGGAACTGGAAGTCATAACGAGAATTTCCTTCTGCATCATAATGTTTTACAATCTTTCCGGAAGTAACCGCTTTAGGCAACATGATACCTTCCTCATCATCTGCGATACCGGTAAAAATCTCATAAGGACGTCCATTATACAGACCAATGAAAGCAATCCACTTCTCCTTATTATTCTGGAAGCGTACAACATCTGCATCCAACTCTATCGGACGTTTGGCAGGCAGTTCTTTCGTTACAGACTCTTTTTTATCTTTATTAGAAACCAAAACTCCTGCACGAGAACCATCTCGATATACTGTACATCCCTTACAGCCACTTCTCCAAGCCTCTACATATAACTCACCGACCAACTCTTCTGTAACATCCGAAGGCAGATTTACCGTCACACTAATGGAATGGTCTACCCATTTCTGAACCTGACCCTGCATACGCACTTTTGCCACCCAGTCTATATCATTAGAAGTTGCCTTGTAATAAGGAGATTCTGCCACCAATTGATCAATCTCCTCATCTGTATAACGTTTCGTCATATTGTAGCCATTAACCATCATCCATTCGGCAAACTTATGGTGAAATACGACAAACTCTTCATAACTATCGCCAGATTCATCAACAAAATCAACACGTACATTTTGATCGTTAGGATTCACTTTCCTTCTTCTCTTATATACAGGCAGGAAAACCGGCTCAATACCGGAAGTTGTCTGTGTCATCAGACTGGTGGTCCCTGTCGGAGCAATCGTCAGACAAGCGATATTGCGACGACCATACTTCACCATTCCCGCATACATGTCAGGATCTGCTTCCTTCAATCGCTGTATAAAAGGATTGTTCACTTCCCGAGCTGCATCAAAAATCGAAAAACTGCCACGTTCTTTTGCCAAATACACCGATGCACGGTAAGCCTCCACCGCCAAGGTCTTCTGAATCTCCACTGCAAAATCGATAGCTTCGTCACTACCATAACGCAATCCTAAAGCAGCCAACATATCACCTTCGGCAGTTATACCTACTCCCGTACGGCGTCCTTCACGAGCCTTCTGCTTTATCTTTTCCCACAAGCGGATTTCAACACCTTTCACCTCATCACTTTCCGGATCTGAGTGGATTTTTGCCAAAATAGCATCTATTTTCTCCAACTCCAAATCAATAATATCATCCATAATCCGCTGCGCAATAGCCACATGTTTTTTAAACAAAGGGAAATTGAAGAATGTACCCTTCGTAAACGGATTCTCAACATATGAATACAAATTAATGGCCAGCAAACGGCAGGAATCATAAGGACAAAGAGGAATTTCACCACACGGATTGGTCGACACAGTACGATATCCCTTATCTGCATAACAATCCGGAACACTCTCCCGAATAATCGTATCCCAAAACAGAATACCGGGTTCTGCTGATTTCCAGGCATTGTGAACAATCTTATTCCACAACTGTCTGGCATCTATCTCTTTTTTATACTGAGGTTCTTCCGAATAAATCGGATACTTTTGCACATATTTTTCACCATCAACAACAGCTCTCATGAATTCATCATCAATCTTGACAGAAACATTAGCACCGGTAACTTTGCCCTCTGTCATTTTTGCATCAATAAAACTCTCTGAATCAGGATGATTTATTGACACACTCAACATCAAAGCTCCTCGACGTCCATCTTGAGCCACTTCACGAGTTGAATTCGAATAACGCTCCATAAAAGGCACAATACCGGTAGATGTCAATGCTGAGTTTTTAACGGGCGAACCCTTGGGACGAATATGAGACAAGTCATGACCAACCCCACCACGACGCTTCATTAACTGCACCTGCTCCTGATCAATCTTCATCACTCCACCATATGAATCAGAAGGTCCTTCATTACCTATTACAAAACAATTGGAAAGAGAGGCTATCTGGAAATCATTCCCGATACCTGTCATCGGTCCTCCTTGGGGAACAATATATTTAAAATCGCGCAATACTTCAAATATCGCATCTTCACTCATGGGATTAGCATAAGTAGACTCGATACGTGCAATCTCTTTAGCCAAACGACGATGCATATCATCAGGATTTTTCTCAAAAAGATTACCATAAGAATCTTTTAATGCATATTTTGTCACCCACACACGAGCTGCCAATTCATCTCCCTTGAAATAATTCAATGAACTCTGAAAGGCCTCTTCTTGCGTATAAGTCTGCCGCTCTTTGTTTAACTGTTCATTCATAGTGTGTTATATTATTTGATGTTTGATTTTTTCCTCTTACAAAGATAAGTAAAAAACATTCCATATTGTCAACTTTCAAAACATCATTTTTACAAAAGTTGTCCATTTCAACAACACAACACATTGATTAATAACAATATAAAAAGTTACTAACAGGCAAAAGTTTTCCAAAATAGGCACTTAATAAAAACTAAGATTTAAATAACCAAGTTTTTTAACACTTTTCTTTTCTCTCAATTCAATTCGGCTAATTCACTTGGTATATGCACATCCACAAGTCCTTGTTCAAAATCCACCCCATGTACATACATTTCAGAAAGCGGCAAGAGAATCTCCTTGCCTAAAATAGAAATTGTCAAAACGACATTACCGGAATAATCCGCAACATCCACCACTCGTCCCGCAGCGCCACTCACCTCATCTCTCACTTCCAATTCAATCAAATCATAAACATCATACCCCACGTTCTCCATATCCTCCTCTTCCAGAAGCTCCTTTTCTATCAACACTTCACATCCCACAAGCCTCTCTGCCTTAGCTAGAGAATTCACATAATCAAACTTTACGATATAAGAGGTATGATTACGGACGGTTAAACCGTCCTCCGCAATAAAAAAGGGAACCGGTGCTCCCTCCAAAAGGAGAAACACCGGTTCATCTGCATATTGTTCGAGCAGATCGCAATCAGTTGTTATAATCACAGCACCTTGCAGGTTGTGAGTTTTACTAACCTCCCCGATTTTTATGCAATCTTCCCGTGTAATCATTGCAATAAAATTATTCTGCAGCAGGAGCTTCAGCCTCAGCAGCAGGAGCAGCTTCTTCAGCAGCAGCAGCTTCTTCTGCTTTTTTAGCAGCCTCAGCAGCAGCCAATTCAGCTTTTTTCTTTGCAATCACCTCTTCTTTTGCAGCACGCACTTTAGCCTCAGCTTCCAAACGAGCCTTAGCAGCAGCGTCTCCAGCCTGAGCCAGTTTCTGAATCTTAGCCTGAACTTTAGCTTCTTTTTCCTTCATCCAAGCCTCGAATTTAGCTTCAGCAGCAGCTTCATCAAAAGCACCCTTCTTCACACCTTCCAACAAGTGTTTTTTCAAAAGAACACCTTTGTAAGACAGAATTCTTGATGCAGTATCAGTCGGCTGTGCACCGTTCATCAACCAATATAAAGCTCTGTCAAAATTGAGATCGATAGTAGCCGGATTTGTGTTAGGATTGTAAGTTCCCACTTTTTCAATGTATTTACCATCGCGTGGTGCTCTACTATCTGCTATCACTACATGATAGAATGGACGACCTTTACGTCCGTGTCTCGCTAATCTGATTTTTGTTGCCATTTTTTTAATTTAAAAAATTAATACTCTCCTATACCCGATAGGAGCGACAAAGATAATCAAAAGAAAGAAAGAAACAACGCATTCCCGCAAAGAAAAATATATCTAAAAATCACTCTTCCAATTCTTCTATCCGCTTTTTAATCAAATCCTTTTCTGTCTGTGACAAACCTGTCACTTCCTGCGTGAAAAAAATCTTGGCGGCATCTTTTCTTATTTCCGGCAATACATTCAATTCTTTCAATTTGTCAAAATAGGCATTCACAATATCCTCTTCTGCAACGTCTGCCAATGATTCTGCCACTATATGATTCCAATACGCCACTTCATAAGTCTTATAACGATATACGTTGTTATATATCTCACGATTGTTCTTGGGCAACATTTTATCAAAGACATCGATATACTCCAACTGTTCCGCAGCATTCCCCTGCACCAACAAACTATGATATGTAGGATAATAAAAGCAGGATACTGCCAAAGGAACTTTTACCTGCAACTTAAACAAGTCAACAAATTTTTGATCATATTTTCCCGCATCCTTTTTCAAAAAGGCATCAATAATACTGTCGTTATGGTTTACTACTGCTTCCAGCAATTTACGGTAATCATCTGGCTCTTGCGAAAACATCTCTTGAGATGACGGGAACCACTGATGCTCATAATAATGAGCCATCATCTGTGTCTCTTTGTTACTTCCCTTGCCAAATATCACTGATGTATAATTACCTTCTTTCACTTTCTGAGCATCCATCTCCAATTCTATCTCCATTCCGGGAGCCAAATAAAGAGGAAATGCAGCCTTGCCATTTAACAAACGCACATATTTACCGTCAGGAATCTCCACTTTAAATACAAAACGTCCTCCAGCATCCAAAGAAGCCTCAAACACAGAATCCTGCCCACATACATCAAGCACGACATTTTTACCCAACGGATTTTTTATCTGTCCGCAAAGCGACACCTCTTTCTTTATACTCGTATTGCATGCCATAAGGCATGCAATACTTACTAAATATATCCACAATTTCATCGTTCCTCTACTTTGGTGAAAGTATAAATAATCGGAGTATATTCCATAGTTTCCATTACAGATAATATACCTTGGAAGAAGTCAACCGGAGCATAATCAAACACCATCACTTCCAAAGTTCCATCCTCCAAAATACGCACAGCCACTTCTGCTTTTCTCTCCTCTATAGTAGTTGCTGAAAATTTCTCATTTACTTTACTGAATTCAATATAAGAATATGTTTTTTGTTCACCATTATATGGATCTTGTACAGTTCTATCTTCAAGGTAAACAACATCACAATCCCTGAAATAATTCTTCATATCTCCGGCTACATGCAATTTCAACATATCCTTATCTCCAGAAACAAACTCCAATGTATCCAGATTCGAATTATTTACCGGCATATTCACAAAATCACTCGGTTCTGTTGCTCCTTCATAATTTGTTTTAATATCATCAAAGCTCGTTGTTTCTTTGAACACCCACTTACCAAACAACTTACCTACAGTTGTCGGACCATAAATCTTGATTTTAATCTTATCATAATTACCTGCCACAAAATTCTCAGCGGCATTGATTTTCATCTCAATAAGGTCTTTACCCTCTTCCAATGCAACATACTTCAATTTAATCGTTGCATTCCGTTTTCCTTTGGGCACAACAAATTCAGTTACATTATCTTCAACAGTAAAGTGTGTATTCAATACTGCTGTCGAAGTTTCTGCAAATACAAATGGCAAATGAATCGCCTCTTTTGCTATATAATTCGTACCGTCCATATTCTTCAACTCAATACCCACAACAACCTCACCACTCAACGCATCCGTTTCCTTTACAAAAGAATAGATAATCTGTTCTGCCGTAGTAGACGATTCATCTCCGGGTTTTGTTGTAGAATCATCATCGCTACAAGAAGAGAACACCCAAACCGCACTCATCAAGAATGCTACTAAATACATTACCTTTTTCATAAATCCTGATTTTTAATAATTAATATGTTATTGGTCTTTAATTGCATTATTATATTCTTCCCTCAAATCATTCAGCCATGTTCTTTCCTCTGCCGTCAATGCTACCGGCTTCGGCATCACATAACTGGAGTTAAGAGTCTTCTGATAGGGTGGCACCTCATTTTCTTTTTCGCAACTACAAAAAAGAAGCATCATTCCTATTATTCCTATTATATATTTTGTCTTCATAATCTTCAATTTTTAAAGTTCATAACCTGGATTCTGCTGCATACCGGGTACCAATTCAACATCTGCCTGCATAATAGGAGCTGTATACATGAATTTTAGTGTAGTATATTTCAAACCATTTGCCGACACCCAAAATTCCGGTCGCCCGTTCCGTTTCAATTCAAACCAACGATCACCTTCCATAAAAAGCTCTTTCTGGCGCTCCGAAAGGATTGCCCACATCAACTTAGTCAACGGTTTACCTGTTGCATCTGTTTTCAACAACGATTCAGCATCAACATCCGGCAAACTAGCCTCAGTATAAGGAACATAGGGCGAAATACGATGCGATCTCAACAGATTCAAATATTTCAGAGCATTTTTTGTATCATCCTGATGGGCATAAGCTTCAGCCATCATTAATACCATTTCAGCAATCCTCACCCGACCTCTCAAACGCTTCATCTCTTCACGCTTTGCATTAAATGAAAGTGTATATCTGATATCAGCCTCTTTTTCAGTAAATAAATCTATAAATTTCTTACTTACAGGGCGAGCAGCAACTGAAGTCGTAATCTCAGTTTCACTGCCGCTACTGATGCCTTGATAAATAGCCGAACGGATTAAAATATTAGTCTTTGTTGTAGATAAATCCTGCACCATATTCACATAATCTGCCCCCGACAATAAAGGATATTTATCCAACAATTCCTCACATAATGGGATTACTTCCTTCCAATTCTGCGTCCAAAAATACAATTTGGCCAAATAAGCTTTAGCTACATCCGCATCAAAACGATACACATCATTCTGCATATTATAAGCCAAGCCGTCCTTCAAACTCGTTTCTATAAACTTTACTGTCTCTTTCATATTTGAACGCTTCACCTTTGCT
>CAJJNP010000004.1 GCA_905193145.1 uncultured Odoribacter sp.
TTGCCTGGTTTGCGATCTCCTCGTCATGCGTGATAATAATCAAGGTCTGATGATATTTTTCATTTGACAATCGAAGAAGATTCATAATTTCCTGACTGTTCTTCGAATCAAGATTTCCAGTCGGCTCATCGGCCAAAATCAGTGGTGGGGCATTTAGCAGGGCACGTGCCAGTACAATGCGTTGCTGTTCGCCACCGGATAGTTGGTGTGGCATTTTGTCGGCTTTCTCTTGCATCTCTACTTTAGCCAATACCGTCTCTATTCGTTCGTGGATGGCCTTTTTGTTTTTCCAGCCGGTTGCACGGAGCACGAATTCGAGATTGGCATATACATTGCGGTCAATCAACAGCTTGAAATCCTGAAAGACGATACCGCATTTACGGCGCAGGAGTGGTATTTGCGACTTTTTTATTTTTTTCAGTTGAAAGCTTGCTACTTCTGCCGTGCCGAACTCCAAGGGAAGTTCGGCATATAAAGTCTTTAAGAACGAACTTTTACCGCTTCCCACTTTTCCTATGAGGTAGATAAATTCGCCCTGCTGAATTTCGATGTTTACATTTTTAAGTATGGTGTTTTTTTGTTGGCGGATAACACCATCCGCCATTTTTATAATGGTTTCTGCCATATGTTGTGGTTTAGGCGTCCAATTCTTTCAGTCCGTGGATAATTTCTTCCGGGTCTTGCGACTTGAAAACAAAACTGCCGGCTACCAATGCATCAGCACCGGCTTCTACTAGACGGCGTCCTGTTTCGTAGTTGACACCTCCGTCGATTTCTATCAGGGTTTGGCTGCCTGTTTCATTGATCAGTTTGCGTAGTTTGGCTGTTTTTTCTACAGCTTGTTCTATAAATGACTGTCCGCCGAATCCCGGATTTACACTCATCAGCAATACAACGTCGATGTCACGGATAATCTCTTCTAGTTGGTTTACCGGTGTATGTGGGTTCAGGGCAACGCCGGCTTTCATTCCTGCAGCCTTGATTTGTTGGAGGATGCGGTGAAGGTGTGTCGATGCTTCGATATGTACGGTCAGAATATCTGCTCCGGCTTTACGGAAGTCTTCGATATATCTTTCAGGCTGCACAATCATCAAGTGTACATCCAACAGTTTACGGGATGCCTTTTTGATTTGTGCCACTACCGGCAGACCATAAGAGATATTGGGCACAAAAACACCATCCATGATGTCCAGGTGTACCCATTCCGCTTCACTGCGGTTTACCATTTCAACATCTTTGCCCAGATTCAGAAAATCGGCAGATAATAATGATGGGGAAACTATCACGCTCATATTATGTATTTCAATGATTATAATTCAATGTTTTCACTATCGGTATACCAGCCGGCATACATATTATAGGAGTTGACAATGCGTTCTACTTCGCCTTTCAACAAATCCTCGCCCATCTGTTTGATTTTTTTTGCCGGGATACCGGCATAAACCCATCCTGATTCAACCACAGTGCCTTTGGTCACGACGCTTCCGGCAGCAATGATGGTGTTGCTTTCGATGACGGCATTGTCAAGCACTACAGCTCCCATACCGATTAATACATTGTCGTGGATGGTACATCCATGCACCACAGCATTGTGGGCAATGGATACATTATTGCCGATGTGGGTAGGGTATTTCTGGTAGGTAGCATGAATGGTGGCATTATCCTGAATATTCACTTTGTTGCCGATGCGTATTTCGTGTACATCTCCGCGCAATACGGCACCAAACCAGATGCTGCAGTCGTCACCCATTTCTACGTCCCCGATAATGGCCGCATTGTCAGCCAGAAAACAGTTCTTACCGAACTTCGGGGTATGTCCGTTTAGTTTTTTTACAATAGCCATGATTTAAATTTCTTATTCCGGCTTCGAAATTACAAAATCCTGCTCAAACCGCCATGCACAATCTGCGAAAATCCTCTTAGGATTAATTTCGGATTCTTTTGAAACCGTTTGTCCGAGGGGTGCGTAAAAAGAGCATACAACATTTCAAACCACTGAAGGTTGATGTAGATAGAGGAATGAGTTGACGATGGTTGTTTTGTGAATAGCTTTGCTGGATGAGTGTTTTAAGTGAGTGTGAGCAGAGTCGATAGTGAGGGAGTAGGTGGTTTGATTTTAGTGTAGAGGGATTGTCCGTTAAGGGCAGTTCCTCTTTTTGAATTTGTATTAATCTGATTTTCAGTGATGAGAAAAAAATAATGTATTTTTTTTGTCATTTTTTCTTCAAATTATTTGGAAGTATGCTCCAAATTGCCTTATCTTTGCAACGTCAAAAACAGAGAATGTTATTTGAAATGCTTGCGAAAATAGCTCAGTTGGTAGAGCACGACCTTGCCAAGGTCGGGGTCGCGGGTTCGAGTCCCGTTTTTCGCTCACATAAGCCGGATGATTCATCCGGCTTTTTTTATATCCTTTCTTGATATTTCCAAATCAGGTATGTTGTTTGAATCGTTAAAATTTTTATCTTTGCCGACTCTAAGGGAATGAAATGAAAATGCAGAAACGAAATATAGGCGGCTGGATGCTCCTGTTCCTCTTCATGGGGTTCTGGTGCAATACGACTCTGTTTCCGCATACCCATACAATTGATGGACGCATTTTACTCCATTCTCACATCTTTTTTGGTACTTCGGGTCATGAGCATCAGCATACGGCACAACAATTCCAATTGATAGCGCAATTGTCCCTGCTTGTGGCAACTGCAGTGACCTTCTTTTCATTCTTGCTGAAACTATTCGGTAAACCGTTTGTTTTCTGGGTACAGAAAACATCTGCCCGCCGCAATAGGTCTGTAAGGATATTCAGCTTGCGTGCACCTCCTGTATATTGACTTTTCTTTATTTTGCTTTTGCTTACTGGACAGATTGTGTGTCTGATCCAATCATGATTGTTATATTTAATAAAAAACGAATTTTCAATGAAAAAATATATCATGGGAGTATTGTGTATGCTCCTCACATTCTCTGTGTGTTTGGCAGAGGAAGAATCTGTAAATGATAAAAAGAAAAGTGATGCCAATATTATAGGACATGTAATTGATGCCAAGACGCGCGAGCATTTGGCTTTTGTGACAATTGCCGTAAAGGGTACAACCATGGGGGTGGCAACGGATGCCACAGGACACTATTTTCTGAAAAACCTGCCGAAAGGACGTCATACGTTGGTAGCATCGTTTGTGGGCTATAAATCGTCGTCTCAGACTGTTGATTTAGTCAATAACAAAACGGTGGAGGTTAATTTTGAACTGGAGGAAGAGGCCTTGTCGCTGGATGAAGTGGTAGTTTCAGCCAACCGGACAGAAACTAATAAGAAGACTGCTTCAACTATTGTGTCGGTGGCGTCACCCAAACTCTTTGAAACAACAGCTTCATCGAATCTGGCGGAGTCTATGAATTTCCAGTCGGGTGTTCGTGTAGAGAACAACTGTTCCAATTGCGGAACCACTCAGTTGCGTATAAATGGTCTTGATGGTCAGTATTCGCAGGTGTTGCTAGACAGCCGTCCTATATTCAGCTCTTTGGCAGCCATGTACGGCTTGGAGCAGTTGCCCGTTGCGATGATTGAACGGGTAGAGGTGATTCGCGGTGGTGGTTCTGCTCTTTTTGGTGCCAATGCCATTGGCGGTGTGGTGAATATCATCACCAAGGAGCCGTTGCGCAATTCTATAGCCTTGTCACATACTACCAATATCGTTGAAGGGGGGAAGACAGATTTCAATACCTCTTTGAACGGTTCGTTCGTGAGCGATGACTATCGGATGGGGCTTTATCTGTTTGGAATGGTGAAAGATCGCGAACATTACGACCACAATGGGGATAATTTTTCCGATATTCCTGAGTTGAATTCCGAAACAGTGGGATTCCGTACCTATTACAAGATGACCCCTTAATACTCGCTTGACAGCTGAATACCACCACATGCATGAATTCCGTCGGGGCGGGGATGCTTTCGGGTTGCCGCCTCATATGGCAGATATTGCAGAGCAGTTAAATCACAAAATCAACGGTGGTGGATTGAAATTCGACTATTTCAGCCCGAGTAGCCGTCATCGTGCAGGTCTGTATGTTTCCGGTCAGGGAATTGACCGCGACAGTTATTTTGGTACAGAGAAAAACCTGGATGCCTATGGTGCTACTTCTGACAAGACCTTTGTCGGTGGTGGACAGTATACCTATTCATTCGACCATTTATGGTTTATGCCTTCGGAATTGACTGTCGGTTTAGAATATAATTACAATAAATTGAATGATAAATACCTGGCCATCAATCGTTATTTCAAGCAGACCACTCATAGCACCGGTTTCTTTTTCCAGAACGAATGGCGGAGCGATAAGTTGAATATCTTGATTGGTGCCCGTCTCGACAAGCACAATATGATGGATAAGGTGGTTTTTTCGCCTCGTGTGAATGTACGCTACAGCCCTGTGGAAAATATCGGTTTGCGTGCCAGCTACTCTAGTGGCTACCGTGCCCCGCAGGCTTATAACGAGGATTTGCACATCGATGCATTGGATAATAAAATGGCTATTATCCGACTTTCAGCCGGCTTAAAACCGGAATATTCCCATAGCGTGAGTGCTTCGTGCGACTATTACCACAGTTTCGGTAAATTGCAGACTAATATCCTGTTGGAAGGTTTCTATACTATTCTGGACGATGTGTTCACCCTCGAAAAGGTGGGAGAGGATGCAGAGGGATATGTCATCAAAGAGCGTCGAAATGCTTCGGGAGCCAAAGTTGCCGGTATCGGTCTGGAGGCAAAAGCCGGTATCCCGGGACGTTTTGAATTGCAGTTGGGCTACACCTATCAGCGCAGCCGTTACGATGAACCGGAACGTTGGTCGGATGATGTAGAGCCGCAAAAGAGAATGTTCCGTTCGCCGGATCATTACGGTTATCTGACAGGTAACGTCAACCTTTTGAAACAATTGAAATTGTCATTGTTTGGAAACTACACCGGACGGATGCTGGTGCAGCATAATGCCGGTACAATCGAGCAGGATTGTGATAAAATGGCTCCGGATTTTTGGGATATGGGTGTACGTTTGTCGTATGATATACGGCTGACCAAACAGTTGCATCTTGAAATTAACGGTGGTGTGAAGAATGTATTCGACAGCTATCAGAAGGATATCGACTATGGAGTGAGCAAAGATGGTGCCTATGTTTACGGACCGGCACTTCCGCGTACCTATTTTGTCGGTGCTAAATTCTCTTTGTAGAAGCGATGCAGGGAGAGGTTTTTTGAATTTGTTATCGGGGATGCCGCCGCAAGGAAGCATCCCCGATTTGTTAGTTTGTTTGTGTAGGCGCAAGGGGAGGGGCAATTGTTCCGTTGGATACATGAATGGCATCCCAAGTGCCGTTTAGTTGAATGTTGTTGATACCAAGATTGGGGAGTTTGATATTGGCAAATTCAAGTGTTCCTCGTAGAACATCTAATATGGGCTGGATAAGTTTATCTGTTAAAGCTCCAATAAGACCGCTGATAAGTCCGTCTCCTAATATCCCTCTGACTAAGTCTTCCAGATTAACAATGTCTTTTAATGTAATTGACACCGTTATTGTTTCGTCAAGTTTATTATCTTTTAATTTCAAATCTAATAGTTCATAAATGGTAGAATATTGCAGGTTAGGTTCCATTGTGTATTTCAGCGGAGTGTGAATATTCACCAGCAGTCCATTGAGCGCCTTCTCGTCAAGTTTACCGAAAATTTTAAATAATTCTCCATTCAGTAAATTTTGAAATTTTGAATTATTCCCTACATTAATTTCTGACACTTGTTCCGTACCATTCAAACAAGTTAGCGTAATGCTGTGAACATTGTTTCCTTTATTCTCGATGGGAATGTTTGTCCACTCAGTATTGTTTTTGTATGTAGTACAGGCTGCGCGGTTAAAGTTTACACTTTCAGTCATTGAGTAGTAAGTTAAATTTGCTTTATCGGCGGTAGTCCAAGGATTCAATAGATATCCTAAACCAAGAAAATCTCCAGTTCCAGCGTTACCATTGAGGCTGGTCTGTAGCCTTAATGTTAGTTCTTGAAGTAATGCTTCGTTTAATCTGCAGACAACTTCTCCCAATAGACCGTTTACTAAGTGGTCTACAATTGTTGTTAAAGGTACGAGTAAGTGCTCTAGTCCGGTAGCCTTATTTAAGGCATCGAGTAATTTGGCATGTAATACCCCTTTGATTATATCGGTCGTCAATTGATTTTCCCGAATTTGATCGACAATATTATTTACTAGAGTATTTACCTGTTCTTTTGCATCAATGGTATTTCGAGTATAGACATTATTGCAGACGATGCGTTGCAGCAATACATCAGGCTTAGGATTATTTTGATTGAAATCCACGGTGCAGAGATAGTACATGTTGTAGTCCTTGAAAGCCAACGGACCTTTCTGCGGCATGTGGATGCGGGCTGCGTTAAAGCCGTCTTTATAGCCGGTAAGGATAGGTTCCAATCCATTGCCGGTTGTGCTTTTTTGCTCTGCAAAGAGCTTCGGGTCGATGTTTCCGATAAACACAGCTTTATAGTCTCCATTTGGAAGTGTAAAGGTCTCAGGAGTTTGTAAAGGCCATGTGTGAGTTTGTGGTGTTACATTTCCTTCCGTGCCTTTATAGGGGATTACCTCTCGTTCTGTGACAAAACTATAGCTCCCGTCATATTCTTTTTTATAGATAAGGCAGAGTAACGATTGTATCTGTTCCGAGCCTCCGGTGATGGCTGCACGTGTTTGCGGATGTTGTGTATCGGTAAAGAAGGAGGCAGTGAAATAGCCGTCCTCCGGTCGAGCGTTTTTTTCCAGTTCATCTTTCCACTCATCCTGTTGTTGGCAAGCCGAGAAGCTCATCACGGTTGCTATACTGATTATCCAGGTTTTTAAATATCTTTTCATACGATTATTCTTTTGAAATTGATTTATGAATTCCATCCCATTGGTTATCGTCCAGATTGATGTTGCCACTGAAGCTGACATCGAATTCCGAATTATCCTTGCTTCCCAAGGTCAACCAGGTAATCTGGTTTGGGTACACAGGGATGGTCTGATGTCCAGATTTTAGGGGATATTTTGTTTGTCCGGTAGCAGTGGTAACTATCAGATAATTGTTTGTTCCGTTTTTATCTGTCAAATCCTCTTGTGGCAGCAAGTTGATGCGGATGCGCACTTCTGAGGCATTAAGAGTATTAGCGTCTGTAATCGTGTTCTTTAAGGCAACGGTAGTGCCTTGGGCGATTACCTGACCGCCTGTGCCGTCATTCAGATAGAATTCGGTGTGTCCGTTCACATGCAGTTCCACTGATTTTAAATCCTTTTGATTGAGCAGGCGCACCTCCACGGCTCCGTTTTGTCGGGTCAGCACTGTGTTTAGGGGATTGCCTGCTGCTCGGGCTGTGAAATCAACGATGCTGCGGAATATATCTTTCCCGATTTCATCCGGCTGACCGTTGATATAGGGCACTATAGCTTTGTCGTAAGCCGGAGCCGTACCATTTGTAAAGTCGGGAAGTGCCGGCTTTGTTTGTGTGGAGGGAACAGCCAGAAATACCGCCTTATACTGTTTCTGAGTCACCAGACCATTAATTGTCAGCTTATCAGAGGTCACGTCTATTTCCTGCACCTTTGTATAGCCCACCGTATTGTCTGCCTGTCGGCGTTCATAGAGATAAAGCTTGGCAGTATAGGCTTTTGGATCCAGAGGATGTGCAGCCCGAGTTTCCATGTTCATGGCTACATGAAACGAAACAGAGGTCGTTTCCGGTACTGTGACTTCGTCTGCTTCCGACGAGCAGGCACTTGCCAGCCCTAGGAATGTCAGCCACAAGGTCATGTAATAGTAGATTTTCATCCGGTACATATTGTATTATTTTTCTGGTTAATCGTTTATAAAGGTTTTGTTGTTTCGTCCAATGCGCCGCCGTCATGCGAGCCCCACTCTTTGTCAATGCCGATGCCGTTGTTGGTTCCTTCAAGAGTTCCTCCGTAATATTCGTCCCACACGGGGTCTATGTAGATATAGATATCATTGCTTTGTCCACTGAGGTCAATGGGCTTATCTTTGGAACCCATCCGGTAAAACTGGTTGGCACGTATCGGATACTGCATCCTTGCATTTTTCTCGTCTCCTCCGATGATACCCGTTCCGTTGCGTGTGCCGGGTTGTTGTTGTACAGTGGGAGTGTAGAGCACCCGACGCACGGCGAGGTCTTTGCCGTCGGCATCCTGTACTGCCAGTTCCAGCGTGCAGATATCCTTGTTTGCCGATGCCGCAATCGGCAGCAAATAAGCAGACAGGTTAAATGGCTCTCCTGCTGTCTTCGGGGTATAGGTGGCAATGATACGTTCATTCCCGTTATTGGTAGTGATGTAATCGATATATTCAGCATCCGGTACCAATTTGCTGTCTTTATAGCCGGCGGGTAATACGGGCAGAAATTTCACCGCTGTATTTTGTGCTTTGTAAAGGCGCAGCACAACTTTTGCGACCGCTGTATTTTCTATCTTCTCGGGCAACCCCTTGAAATAGCCCATCACGCCTGCCACCCGTCGGTTTAGCACAATTGGTGTGCGGGATGCGGTGCCGTTCTTTAAATCCGCTTTGGTGAACGTCTGTGCGCCTGCAAAGAGTTCCGACTTATTCATCAGGCTCTCGGTGGCACCTGTTTGCAGAGAGAATTTTCCTTCGGAGAGTTTGGCTCCTGCGGTTGTTTCTGTTCTTACAATTGCTTGCTTATCTGGCGCACCGTAGGCAGCCACGGAATTTTCATTTTTAAATGTTGGATTATCTATCGTCCCGGTATAGGTATCATCAAATCCCATGGCAACAAAGCGGTAATTCTTGCCATCCTGATAGCCTTGGTAGATGGTGGTGTAGCCCTGCTCTCGGGTTTCCAGTCCTTGGTCTGTGCCTTGCAAGTGTGTCCATTTTACATCTTCCGATGCCACACAAGTATAGTCCGTTCCATCCTCTTCATAGATATAGAGCTGCACCCGGGTGACATGTTGCCTTCCTTTCAATGTCTGGTCGTCTGGGTCGAACACAGATGTTCGGGTTTGTAGCGAAGCCTCTCCTTGCACAGCGATTGCCAACGTATAAGGCGATTCCCCGACGGGGACTGTCGGTTCGCTTTTCGAGCAGCCGACTATGCCTATCAATAGCAATGCGCTCCAGATGAGGGGGAATTTGTTTTTCAGCTTCATCATTATGCGTGTTTATTGTTTCATTTGGTTGTTTTATTCAGATAGAGACGATTGCTTCCGTTGCCGACCTGATCCAGTCGGATTTCACCGTGAAGAGGATAACTCTTGCCGGTGAGGGAGTCTGTCAGTTGCCAGCCGTCCCATTCTGTTCCGTTAGCTTCAAACAGCAGGGTGACACTGCCGCTCTGTTTCATCAGCAGTCCCAGCGGGATGCGGGTAGCTCTTTTGATTTGCTGTATGCTGAGCGCCTCTTTGCCGGCTTGGGTGAATATTGCCACTGCCGGACGCTGCTCGCTGTCAATCAGCAGGGGTGCATCTTCGCCTGTGCGATATTCATCGGAAGCCCGTGACGATTGCACCACCACACACGATGCCACCTCTCCGGCAGCAGCTGCCGTGATACGCAAAAGCGGTAGTGTTGAACGTCCGGCCTTGTGTGCCGGGCTTGTAGTTGGGGTTTTCTGGCGGAATATGCCGGCATTTAACCGGACTGTTAATGTGCGGGTATCTGTCTTAGCCACTACAAAAAATGCCTCCATCGGTGCTATCAGCAGATTGCCGGTTGTCTGGCTTGACACCAACTGTCCATCCACCTTAATCATTGGATTGTTAGTGTTGCCGTCGTAAACAAGGATATGCGATACGTTATTATTAGCAGCCAGGAACTGCGCCACGTCCAGATGGCACATCATCGGATTGCCCATCAGGAAAGTCGTGCCTGCTTTATTTGTGAGCTCGACACTGCCGGGCAGGTCGTTCAACTTGCCTCCAGCCTCTGTGCGGGATATTGATTCCGTTTTGCCTGTTGCCACACCTTCATGTGTGTAATACTGATACGTTTCGTGCGTCTTCGGAAACCGGAACATATAGCTGTTAAAATCGTCTGTCTTGCCTGCACGGAGAGAGAATCCCTGACAGGGAGTATATTTTTCCGCCACGGCATTGAACTCTTGCGACCATTCAGCTGTGCCGACATCGACTTTATCTAAACTTCCATTGGTGCCCTCCACCTTCTCGATTGCCGTGCAACTCCAGAAACGCTGGTAGACGATGGGCGAGGTGCGCATCTCGGGATATTCTGCGGCACTTAGAGGAAAGAAGTATTTATCTTTTCCCCAGGATACGTTGGGATTGATAAACATATCTCCGGTGTGCATCTCCTGCAACGGGGCTGCCAGCAGATAATTGCGTCCGCCTTGCAGCGACAGATCCACATAGGCTTTCCCGCTCATGGTGAGATATTGTGTTCCCACCACCTCGGCTCCGCTTTCAAAATGGATGTTGGCGCAACGGTTCTCTGTTTTCGGTTCTTTCAATTCGGGATAGCGGTCGGCATGCGAAGGGATAATCACATCCGTACAGCTCCAGGGGCTTCCTTCCACCCAGTTTTCCCATTTGTTCCAGTCTGTGGAGGCGGCATCTCTTTTCCAGGTAGCCACAAGCGGATGTATATAGACAAACAGCTGGCTGTTGTCTGTCAGCGGCACTCCTTGCATATCGAACACTGTGATTTTATATCGTCCCGCGGGCAATGCTCCTCCGGCAATGACAAGGTTTCCTCCTGTTATTGTCGCTTCGATGCGCCGGTAGATGGTTTGGTCGTTTTTATCCTCGCAATAGAGGCTGACTTTGGTGCCTTCTATCAGAGAGGTTTTTATTATCTTGATATTTAATTCTTCTCCGTAGCAGGTATGATA
Source organism: uncultured Odoribacter sp. (assembly GCA_905193145.1). Next base: position 10,906 of record CAJJNP010000004.1, read on the forward strand.
AGTGCCGTCATTGATGGTCAACTGACCGTCGGCATTGCCTTTTGTATCTTCCAGATTGCGGCAATACACTCCACAGATCTTGGAGTTTTCGAGTAGCGTCAATCCGGCTGCGGTGGTAAATTCCACTCGGTCGAACTCCTCTTCGGGTGTCACTTCAATATAGGTGCGTCCGTTGTGTGAAATCAAGTCTGCGCCCAACACACCCAGTTTTTCGGTGGAAGCCACCTCCTTGCTGCCGTTGAATACTTTGAAAATACCGATGTCTATCAACTTTAAATCTAAAAGACTAGGCATCTCTCCCAATATGATACCCACCGGTTGGTTCGCGGGTCTTTTCTTGAAGGATAGCGAAATGGTAGTAGCTCCGGCTGCTCCGGCTGTAGCCCGTACTACGGTGCCCGATGCAATGCTGCCGTCCAGCATTTTGCTTAAATCGGTAGCTGCCTCATTGACAGCAAGCAGACCGCCCAATTGGGTTTTTTCATAATCCACCATCAGTCCGTCCTTCACGTTGGTCAGCAGTTCCAGTCCGCCGCCCACTTCGGTGGTGGGATCGCAGGCACTGTCTTCATAGAAAATATGGTAAAGGCGGATATTGTCCAATACGCTTGCTACGCCCTTTTGCCACAGTTCCATGCGGTCGAACTCCTTGTCGGTGATAATGCTGATGCGCACCTTGTCGTTCTCGTTGCTACCCAATAGTCCCAGTTTCACTGCCGAGTTCTTGGTGCCACCCTGTTTGTCTACCAGTTGCCCGTCTTTATATAGTCTGATTTGGAAAAATGTCAATGCTGTCAGGTCGAGCAAGTGATTCTGCGCCCGCACCACAAAGCCGGTACGGATGCTTTGTCCGTTGCCGCCGATGGGCTTGTTCCATTCAAAGGCAGCCACCGGCTCTTCCAGCTCCAGCACATTTGCCAGTTTATAGGCAGTGGCATAGGTCTCCTGTGCCATATCCACCACGTTGTTCAGGTTGTTTGTTCCCTGAAAGAGGCTCAACAGCGACCCCTTCCAGCCGATAGGTTCCGTAGCATAAGCTCCGTGCGAGCGTGCTGTGATATATGTATTTCCCTGTTTGCGGGATTCAGTTTTTCGATAGATGGTTGCAATGTGGCTCACTTGTCTGCCATCCGTTGCGGTATAGAGTGCTTGCGCACGGTAGGCTCCGTCGTGCGTCATGCCGTCCAATACATTATTTCCCCCTACGTTAGAGATACTGGGCTTGCTTCCGTAGGGTGAAGACAATACCTGATATTGTACAGTTCCCTGTTCAACAGAAGGCAGTCTGTACGAATTGCTATAAGTGGTGTCGCTGCCGAATGTAAATTCATTTGCAGGATCGAGCTTTACGCCTTCACGGACGTAGGCATAATAATAGAATGCTTTTCCTACATCCACACCTCCGGAGAGAAAACCGGAAGGTACTTTGATTTTCATTTTGTTGCATGGCTTTGTCAAGTCCATAGAAACTAATGTCTTGCTTCCTCCGATGAGTGACAGACTTACTAAATCTGTTGCTGGTTCTGCCTGGTCTGTTTTTGTCTTATCTTGGTATGTGTATAAATGTCCTCCCGGAGCTTTTAATATATCTAATCCTATTAGTTTTGCATATTTATAATAGAATCCCACTTGTGCTCCGGCCGGTATTTCTCTTTTGAAATCCAATTTGATGAAAGAACTTACGAGTGCACCTAGCAACGCGCTTGATTCCTCGTAATCATCCAGTTTGTCATTCGTTACTTTATCTGCTCCGATGCCTATTATGTTTTCTGTACTTTCAACTTCTGGTGTTCCTCCCGTCCAAAAATCCGCAAATTGGGTTTCCGAAGTCGCTCTGATTTCCGGATTCTCGCCGACAAAGGCATATTTCACAGCCAATGAAATTGTAGGTGCAAGTTCGGCTTTTACTCCTTGTGAGCCTAATACCACCTCATCAAAAGGTTTCGTTGCTTCAAAAGAGATAACACGGTTGGCAACATCTGTGCCGCTGTTCAAGGCAAGCAAATCAAGTTTTATGGCACTCCCTTCTTGCGATTGTACGGAACTTTCCTGTTTTTCCCCTCGCAGATAGGTGGTAAGAGACAAGCTCTGTAGCAGGTCTAAATTTAATAAACTAATACCTGAACCTGCTTCATCTTTATACACAAATCCCACTTTCTGACCGGCAGCATAGATTCGATGCAGGTCTTTGACAGATGCGATGGGTGTATATACAAGTCCTGCACTGACAACTGCTTTTGCCGAGTAGTGATTGTTCAAGTCGGTGTCTACGATGTTGCCGATTGTTCCGGTGCCTGCAGTGATGACTTCCACCTGTTCGTTGATGTCGTTGACAATGCGGCCGGGACCGACCAAGGGTACTCGGCAGTTCTCTGTTTTCCAGGTGCCGTCAGGCTGTTGAATCAATCCTCCCGGTTTTGTGACTTCCATCATGGCAGTGCGTGTAGGCACCTCTTCGGTCATGGGCATGATGACTTCGTCTTTCTGACAGGACGAAAAGGTAACAGCAGTCAACAAGGCTGCTCCTGCCATCCATCGGCGACAAGCATTTTGTAATCGGTGAGGTATGAATGTTGTTTGGTACATGTGTTCAAGATTATAGAGGCTGAGGTTTATAAGAGTTCCGGCATCATCTGCCGGAACTCTTGGATGTTATAGAAGGGAAGGGTTAATCCAATTCCATTCTATGGATTAATTCCCAGTTGTCATTCACCTGAAGAATCAATACCTGTTTGTTGTTCAAGGATTCAGGTTTGTCAGGATCTGGTTCTGGACCAGGACCCGGCTGCGGTTCTGTAGGTTTGTCCAAAGTTCTTGTACCGATTCCATACAAATGGTTACGCACTACATTGTATACATTTTGAGAATCGGTATTTTTTTCAGATGTGAAATTAGTACCCCATGTGTACAAATCATGTTCTTTCAATTGCTTGTCAGTACTAGGCAGTTTTACAATCCAAGTTCTTAATACTTTGCCACCGTTGTCAGTAAGTTGCAATTCAAATGTATTTTTAGGCGAATCAACTGTTGCATCTTTAGCAAAAGGAATTACGAAACTGCCACCAAAGAATGAGCCATTTTCAAAATTCGCATCCTTTGCTAGTGCATCTGGTTTTTTCCAATTAGTAATATCAATAAGTCCGTCACTATCTGCATCAACAATACCAGCAGCTCCATTTGTGTACCAATCTGCTAAGTTGATTTCATAGATAACTTTGTCATTAGCAGGTGAAGTACCGTTTACAACGAACATGGCAGTGTTTTTTTCTGTTCCGTTTTCAGCCATGATGTTGGGATTGAATTGTCCCAATACCAAGTCCTGATTTCTATTGTAAGCTACCAGTCTTAATTTTGCTGTTCCTGCAATATAAGGTACTTCTTTAAAATATCCGAAAGTACCGGCTACTTGGCGATGTAATACCACTGCTTTGTTAAATCCTTTACCTTCTTCGATTGTCAGATTAACGGAAGTTGCGAAGATTTCCTCTCCGATTTTATCTGCTTCTGTTGTTTGCTCCAAAGTCAGTTTCAAATTGGTATCGAATGTTTTATTTGCGGTTATTTCGTTAAGGTGAGCTGCTAACCCTTTTCCATTAGCCTGATATTTGGTATTAGTGCTGTATCCGATAGCGTATACGGTGTAAGTCGCTGCTTCTAGTTTTTTGTGCTTCAGGCTGATGGTGGTTTCACGTCCGTGCCCGTTTAACTCATAAGTTTCGGAACTTTTCATCCAATCGTTAATCAGTGTGTCATAGACAACATTTGTTCCATTACAGATAATCACCTTCACGTTCTCGATTGTCTGTTTTGCTTCCGAGCTGTAGAGCGGGCGTCCTGCGCGGGTGGTCAAGCCGTCGCCAGAGCTGGCTACCTGCAATACCAACTGCTGTGCTGTGTTGTCATCGGTTGGAGTGAATTCATCACTGTTGTTGTTACATGCACTGAACAATGCGATTCCGGCAGTCGATGCATAAAAAAGATTTCTTTTCTTCATTTCTCTTTTTTTTAATTCGACATTAGTTTAATCGTTTGTTATACTGTATTTTATTTACAATCAGTCTATTTCCATTCCGTGTATCTCTTCCCAGTTGTCGTTTACCAGGATGTAGATGGTGAATTTGTCTCCGTCGTACACGTAGCGCAATACGGTCAGCTCATTGCGCTTCAGGGTGATGTTTACCGGTTTCGGTTGTACGTCCGGGATTTCCATTCCGGCTGCGTCGAGGAAATTCACCTTGAGCTTCGAACCGTCTTTCTCACGGGAGGGGGCCAAAAGGGTTTTTGTCACGTTCTCCGTCGGTTTCTCCCATTGGGTTTCCGTGCACACGGTGGTAGTCCCCGTGTATTGGAATTGGCAGTCCGTCTGCCCGTAAAGACCGTCAATGCTTTGCGTGCTGCGGCTGGTGTTTTGGGGCAGTCCGCTTGCTTCCACAATCAGTTTGCCTTTTGTGCGTTCCATGTCTATGGTGTAGGCATAGTTCCACGCATCGTATTCCAGTGTGTCGTTGGTCAGGTAAAGGTCGTTACCCTCTGTGTGGTCGGGGTGGAAGGCTACGGAGCTATGGTCGTCCGACAGCGGGGTCTGTTTGTCCGCTCCGCCCCATACCGTGAGGATATACTTGCCGTGGGGCAGGCTGTCGCTGAATGTAACGGGATAGCTCTTTTCATCGCTGTCCACTCGGAAGATGCCCTGTTCTGCCACCACCCGGCCGGTTGCCGCATCCCGCAGCGTGTACTGCAAGGTGGGAATATAGGCACGGAAGGCAAGGTCTTCCGGTAGTTTGTCTTCCAGCTCCACTTTGTCCACGTTGAAATAGTTCTTGTCCTTCACCTCGATGTTCACCTGCAGCGGCGGACAGGGGAGGATTTCATCCCGTACGCAGGAATTTCCTGACAGTGCCACCATTCCTAACAGCAGATAGTATGTTATGTTCTTTCTCTTCATCTCAATTCTTGGATTTCATTGGTTGACTGTCTTTTGAAACATCTCTTCTTCCCGGTAAGGACGGAAATCCGGCTCTGTTTTGGCACGTTCGCGCAGTTGCAGGTCGCTGCAAGCATTGCCGATATGTTGGAAAAACAGTTTGTCTTCTTTCAGACGTGCCGCTGTCAGCGACCGCACGTATTCCGCCACGGGAGTCTGTGTCTCTACACCCTGAAGGATGTGTTTCGCCTCTTCGTTGTGGTTGAGGCTCAGTGCCGAGATGGCACTGTTCAGGTCGGCAAACGGGCGCAACAGTTCGTAAGCCTCTGCCAGTTTACGCTGCCGGGCTTTCAGCAACCCCAGGTTGTAGCGGGCTTCCGGCAACTCTGCATTCTGAAGCAGTTCGATGGCACGTTCGTAGTCTTCGGCATATACATAGCTGGCTGCCAAAGTGTTCAGGGTTTCCGGAGAGTATTCTTCCAGGCTCTCCAGCACGGCGCGTGCCTGCTCTTCGTTGTCTTCGCGCAGCCAGAGCACGGCGAGGTTGTTCGCTGCCACTTTGTTTTGCGGGAAGTATTTCAACAGGGTGGTATACACCTCTTTTTTCGCTTCGTGTGTCTCTGCCAGACTGGCTACACGCAACAGTTCCTCTTCGTTGAAGGCATCCGGACGCTTGCCGTACATATCCAGCAGCTCTTTGTCGGTGGTAAAGCTCTTGATGCTGTAGGTATAGACATACACCACCTTACGGTCTTTCGACAGATAGTTGTCTCGGATGGCTTTCCAACAAGGCAGGCGGCGGATATACCGTTCCTGAACATCATCGTTGTCGGCTGCATAACGCTCCAGTATCTTTTTCACGGAGGTAGAGTCGGCATTTCCCGCTGCGGTCATGGCTGCCAGTACGGGAGCCCAACCTTCCGGGCGCGAACCGATTTTAATCATCCGGCGGGTGGATGCATCGAGATGCAATCGGTCGGTAATCCACCGGCTGGCAGACATGGCACGCTGGCGTGCCAGTGTGGTGTTGAATGGCAGAGAACCGTCAGCAGATGCCATACCATAGATTTCAAGCGAGGTAAGGGTTGCCAGTGTATCTTTTAATATGGGGGCAAGGGTATTCAGCATTTCGGTCAGTTCGCTGCTGTTGTTGCCCAGATTCAGATTGATGTCGTATTTGTTGATGGCAAATTGCAGGTTGGCCACACCTTCGCCTTTCATCACTTTGGGGCGGATGACGAATTCCGGCTCTATCCATGACAGTTGCAGCGATTTTTTGACGGGAATCAGTGTCACCGGATTGGTGATGTCTGCTACTTCTACCGTGTCGATGCTGCTGCATTCTCCGCAGCCGTCGCTGCTCACTGCAGCGATGATGCGTCCGTGGTCGGCTTCTGCCGGCAGCTCTATCTCTTCGTGATAGGGCAACAGCAGGGTGTCCTTCACTTTACCGGTGAGACGCGCTTCTGAAGCGTATGGATCGTTATAGCCCTCCAGCTTTTGCAGTCGTATATTCTTTTTATGGTAAATCGGCTGGTCGAGCACATAGGGGCGATAGGTTGCTGCTACGGTGTCGTTTATTAACAGTTGCGGTGTGATGATCAGTCGGCTTCGTTTTGAAAAACGGCTTTCCGGGATGCACAGGGTTGCATCGGCAGTCACCCGGTTGTTGCTGTCCGGAGACAGTATGCACGGCGAAGGGGTGACGGAGATTCCGGTATCTGCCGCTTTCTGTGCGGCACAGCTCATGAGTATCTTTCCCGCCAAGGTGAGGCAGGCTATATAATATAGGTGCTTTTTCATCATGATTTAGTTTTTAAAAGATATAGACAAAGGATATGGCAGCTTTGGTGGGTCCCCAATAGTTGCGGTGTTTGTTTTCATAACATTTGATACAGGGAATCCGTGGACTCTCTTTGTACCATAGACGGGCATAGCCTACACCGATCTGGGCTTCCAGGTTCCAGTGTGGAGAGAGTATCCAGTCGTAGCCGTAGCTGATGCCGCCGCCTGCCAGGTAGCCGTCGTATCGTTTTTCTTTGAATCCGCCGAAAAATTGTGCGCCGTGCAGGTGAAGCCCGACAAAGTGGCCTTCGAATTTTTCGCAAAACCAATATCTGCCCTCCGGCTGGATGAGCCAGAAACGCATTTTCTTGTCGTTGCGGAAGGTCCAGGGATTGTAAGCTCCCCAGAGGTCTATTGTCACTTTCGGACTGCATGCCACCTCAATGCCAAGATTGGGAGTGGTTGCTCCCCAAAACAGGGTGTTGGTTTTTACCGCTACATTTTGCGATTTTCCGGAAAACGCAAATCCGACCATCATCAGTAATAAAATGATGGGTTTATTTCTGTTAATTATAAAGGTCATTTGCACAAAAGTAAGTAATATTAACTCTGAGAATTCTAGTTTTTTTTGCGTTACAAACGTACCACGTTAAATATTTGTGTAAAAAAAATGGAGCAACGAAATCCTGCCAGATGACTACGAAATTCAATCACTTCTCTTTTGGAATGGTCCGACTGATGGTATTCTTAAATATATCTCTCCTATATGTCATCTATATATCAAAGATAACACAAATATATGCTCCTGTTATTTTTGACATATATTTGTCATATCTTTGATATGGGTTTGAGTGGGAGAAATGTGGGGGAATGGTGTGGGGTGAATATGGCTTTATTCTTCGTGGGTGCTTCTTAATTCAGTTGGTGTCTGTCCGAAATGGTCTTTACAGAATTTGATGAGATAGTTGGGAGTGAAGTTGAATCCCTCGGCAATTTCTTTCAGAGGCAAATCCGTCATCCGTATTTCGTTGAGAAGGCTTTCCTTTTTCTTTTGAGCGAGCCATTTGCTGGGTGTTGTATGGAATGCAGCCTTGAATTTCCGGTTGAAAGTAGTTGCCGATAGTCCGCTTTGTTCTATCAGTTCGTTGACGTTTTGACTGCTGGAATATAGTTGTAGTATTTCTGTCTTGAAATTGAAATCTTCACTCAGAATCGGGGAAAATAGGTTCGCCAACTCGTTTTTGTCGTAGAATGCTCTGAGCATCAGTAAGAAGGTGTCCCGTTTTAGTAGTTGGTAGTGGTAGCATAACACACCTGTCTGTATGACGGTTTTTGTTGTTTCCAGCTCTTGTCGCAGTATGTCACAGATGGGGAGGACTGCAAAGGTGTTGGTAGGGGATTGGGGGTTCTCTTCTGCATGTTGATATAGGTTTTTGAGCGTAAATTGGTTGCACAAGGCAATGCCGTGTGTTAAAAAGCAGGCAACAACGGATACATCGGTTTCTGCTACTCCGAAAAATTCATTGCCTGCAGGCAGGAGGAACATTTCTCCGGCTTGGATATCCTGAGGCTCGGCATCAGCGAATGTAAAGTGTAACACACCCTTGAGTACGAATACCAACGTGGTCTTTTCTGCCACTGATTTGGTGATGGCGCGGTGGGCTTTTTCTTCATATATCTGTATGATGGCTCTTTGATCCGCTATGTAGTTTTTACAACTGATATGTTCTTCTCTGTATTTTAGTACATCCTGTTCGGGGCTGGCAGATTGTGCGTTTTTCATGCAGATTTGTTATATGTGTTTCTTCGAGCAAAGATAATTTATATATTTATTTTGTTAAATAAAAAAAAGGTCAAAAGCTTGAAAAAACTTTTGACCTTTCCCGTTTTTTATATCAGGCTGTGATTATTTGATGCCTAATTTTTTCTTCAGATCTTTAGGAAGTGCATCCTTGTGAATCATGATAGAAGTGGTCTTGTAAGCTACGAAAGGATATGAAGCATACAGGTATCCTTTGTATTTGCCGTAGTCTCCCCAAGAGTTCTTCACGATGAAGTATTTGTTGCCAATCTGGTCAACTGCTTTACCTACAACGTGCATTCCGTGGTCGTCGGTAGTCAGTTGGTTGTCGAATTCAATCTGGCGCAGTTCCTGAGTGATTTCTTTTTCTTTGCCCGGTTTTTTCAACAATTCTGCAGTCTGCTGAGCTTTCGGCATTTTCACCCATTTAGCGATTTCAGCGTCGCTCATCTCTTTGATGTTTACATCCGGAACAACTGCCAGACCGTCGCGTGTGAATCCGATTTCAGATACGTCAGATCCCCAAGAGAAGGTGTATCCTTTGTCGATGGCTTTGTCTAATACATCCATCAGTTCGTCCAACGGAATGTTGTATGACATTTCACCGATCCAGTTGTCTGGTACTTCGATGGCAAACTGGGTGTAGAACGGATGGTGAGTGAAAGAGGTCAGGCTGATGTAGTCGTCCATATTCAGACCGCAAGCCTCTGTTGCGAATGTCTGCGGAGTATATTCTTTACCTTTCCAAGTGAATTTTTCAGGTTTTGCTCCCAGGTATTCGTTCAATACTGCATCGTATCCTCTCAACCAGGCAGTGCTCAATTTTTTGTTCGGGTTGCTGACAATAGCGTCTACATATCCTTTCAATACAGCATCCAACTCTCCGTGTGCGTGTACGTTTTCTCCGTAGTTCAATCCGGTGTACAGTTCCAGAGGCACGATACCGTGTTCTTTGATAGCCCAGGTAACATCTGCAGAAGCACCTCCCTGACCGAAGTTCATTTTGCCTTGCATACGTACGTATTTGTCAGCTTTCTGGTGGTAGGTGTTCCATACTACATATAATGGTGCCAAGCTCACTGAATCTTTGCCCATACGCATGATTTCAGATTCCAGGAATGAGATGGTTGACCATGACCAGCAGGTTCCTGCACGGTCTTGTGATTTTACACTGGTAGTCGGAAGGCGTTTGATGTCTGTGAATTTGTAACCTTCCTCCTTTGTCTGAGCATTGGCAACTGTTGCAACAGTCAAGAATGCTCCAACGGTTAAGGTGGCTAATTTGTTCATGTTTTACTTATTTATTTGATGTTTAAAATTATCCAACGATTGCATAACAGGGTCAAAGATAGATAAATGTCATTGGAATTTTGTATTCTACGTGGCTTTTATCTATCTTTTAAGAAAAGATTAACAAATTATGACCGTTGCACGAAGCGGTATTTGCGGTTGGTTATCCAGACAAAGAGAAGTCCTGATATAAGGATAAACAAGGTGTCCCAGCCTGACGCCGAGGGGGTCGGGTCTACAAACAGAGCGTGTGTCTGAAGGGTGGACGAGGGGGAGGTGAAGGTGATGGCGGACAGGATGTTGTTGGCTGCATGGATACCCAGCGAAAGCTCCAGACCATTGTCCTGCACGGCGATGTAGCCTAAAAGCAGTCCCATCAATATATATTGAGGCATTGCCAACAGCATACCGAAGTCCTCCACTTCCGGGTTGGCGCTGTGCATGAGTCCGAATATGACTCCTGTCAGGATGATGGCTGCCCATTTGTTTTTAAACAGGATGTATGCCCATTGCATCAGATAACCACGGAATACCAGCTCTTCAAAGGAGGTCTGGAACGGGAACATCAATAGGGCTATTACCAGCATGACGAAAAATTTCGACGGTTCAAACCGGAATGTGATATCGCCATTGTCTCCGGTCAGGAATGTCAGGGCAAAGGTTAGTATGGAGAGTATCGCCCAGATGCCGGCACCGAAGAAGAAGCGGCCCCAGTCTATTTTGGGGCGTGCCGTAACGATGTCCAGGGCTCTTTTCCCGTGAATGTATTTGACGCAAAGGAAGATGGCGAAAAATCCGACAGCAAAGCTCAGGAGCATGAGTGCCAGTCCCAGATTGGTGGAGGTGACGCTGTTGATGTTGCCGGTGGTCAGGGCTGCAGGGTCTTTCAGGAAGATGTAGCCCACCAATGGCAGTGAGCCGATTTGTGTTGCAATAAAGATTACCAATAATGACAGCACATACCAATACCATTGGTTTTTGCCGGTGTAAGCTTGTTTTAAGAAATTCATGTTTTTTTGAATTATTTTTTTGTTTGTTATTTCGTTTGTTATAGCATTCTGTTTAAAGCGGCTTCATCTTGAACAAGCACCTGACGGGCTTTGCTGCCTTCAAACGGACCGACAATGCCGGCGGCTTCCAATTGGTCCATGATGCGTCCGGCACGGTTGTATCCGATGGAGAAACGGCGCTGGATGGAGGAAGTGGAGCCTTGTTGGCTGCTTACCACCAGACGGGCTGCTTCATCAAATAGCGGGTCTCGCTGGCTGAGGTCGACATCCGACAGACCGCCACCTTCGCTTTCCGGGATGTACTCAGGCAATGCAAAAGCACTGGGGTAGGATTGCTGGCGGGCAATGAAATGGGTGATGGCATCCACTTCCGGTGTATCGACAAAGGCACATTGTACACGTACCATTTCGCTATTTACGGATATCAGCATATCTCCACGTCCGATGAGCTGGTTGGCTCCCGGTGAGTCGAGAATAGTGCGCGAGTCAATCATGGAGGCGACTTTGAATGCAATGCGCGCCGGGAAGTTCGCTTTGATGATACCCGTGATAACGTTGGTAGAGGGGCGTTGTGTGGCTATAATCATGTGAATACCTACGGCTCGGGCCAATTGGGCTATGCGGGCTATCGGCGTCTCTACCTCTTTGCCGGCTGTCATAATCAGGTCGGCAAACTCATCGACTACAACGACGATGTAGGGCAGATAGCGGTGGCCTTTTTCGGGATTCAACTGCCGCTTGATGAATTTCTCGTTGTATTCCTTGATGTTGCGCACCTGTGCATCTTTCAGCAGGTCGTAACGGGTGTCCATTTCGATGCAGAGCGAGTTGAGCGTGTTCACTACCTTGGTGGTGTCTGTGATGATGGCCTCTTCTTCGTCCGGCAGCTTCGCCAGGAAGTGCTTTTCAATGATGGAGTAGATGCTTAATTCCACTTTCTTCGGGTCGACCATGACAAACTTCAGTTGCGATGGGTGCTTCTTATAAAGCAATGAGGTGATAATAGCGTTCAACCCGACGGATTTTCCTTGACCGGTGGCTCCCGCTACCAACAGGTGTGGCATTTTCGTCAAGTCGAAGGTGTAGGTCTCGTTGGAAATGGTACGTCCCAGGGCAACCGGCAAGGCGTATTTGGATTCCTGGAATTTTTTCGAAGCAATCAGACCGCGCATGGAAACAATTTCCGGATTGCGGTTAGGCACCTCAATACCGATAGTCCCGGCGCCCGGTATCGGTGCGATGATACGGATGCCGAGGGCGGCAAGGCTGAGGGCAATGTCGTCTTCCAGATTTTTGATTTTCGAAATCTTGACTCCCGGGGCGGGTATGATTTCGTAGAGTGTCACTGTCGGACCGATGGTTGCCTTGATTTTGGTAATCTCGATTTTATAATTACGCAGAGTCTCTACAATTTTGTTCTTGTTGGCTTCCAGCTCTTCGTTGGTCACTTTCGGATTGCCCGAGGAGTGTTCTTCCAAGAGGTCGAGAGTCGGATATTCGTAGTGCGAGAGGTCGAGCGTTGGGTCGTAATCCTCTAACGGCAGATTTCTCTCTACAGTTTCCTCTTGAGTTTCTGCATTGACATCCAGGGTCAGATCCTCTTGTATCGGCTGTTCGTCGGTATCTTCGTCTTCATTTAGATCTTCTTCATCTTCATTTTCTTCCGGTGCCTCTTCGTTGCTTGCAGGTGTGATTTCAAATTCGGTTTGTGCCTGGGGAATGTTTTCATTTTCCCAAGGCAAATCGTTTAATTCATCCTGTTCCTGTTTGTCCTGTTCTTGTTCAATGGGAGCATCTGAAATTTCCTCTTCTTCCTCTTGCTTTTCTTGTGCGGCTATGGCAGCTTGCATGCGTGCCTGTTCGGCTGCGCGTTTGGCTTTCAGGGCTGCAAGAGTTCTTTCCTTGCGTTTGCGGATGTAGGCTTTGATATAGTCGACACAACGGTAGAAGGTGCGTTCAAATCCGAAAAAGAGGATGATGACGGCTGTGAAAATGAGTACCAATATAGTACCTATGCGTCCTATCAGCGAATTGAGCCAGATGCTGACAAAGTAGCCGTGTCCGCCTCCGGGAAATAGGTATCCTGATCCGGTATTCAGTAGCTGGCTGATAGATTCAGAGATGAATCCGAATAGCAGGGAGGTCCATAAAACGATTGTCATGCCTATAAACAGCCTGCGCTTGAAATGGCGGATTCGTACACCGATGATTCGTACGCTGCATAGCAATAGCAGATAGCATAAAAAGAAAGAGGCGAGTCCGAACCAGCGGTTGATGAGCAGGTCCGAAAACCAAGCTCCCAGTTTTCCGGTCGGGTTGGCTGCCACGATATCCGGGTTGGCTATGATTTTATGCATGGGTGCATCTACCAGACTTTGGTCTATTCCTCCGGCAAAGAAAAAGCCGACCATGGATATGAATATGTAGATGGACAGCAATGCTAATAGAACTCCCGATATGATGCGGATACGCTGCTGTTTGATCATTTCAATAAAGGCAGACTGTGTTGATTTTCTGTCTGTTGTATTTGTAGGCTTACGCTTGGAATTTTTTCTCATAGGTCTAGGATTTTCGACCTACGAAGATAGAAAAAAATATTGACTTGTTGGTTGCAACAAGTCAATATACTTTATATCTATTGATACAAGAATCGTTTGATACTCCGTTTGGGTGTTTTTTCAAATTCTTCTTTGTATAATTCATAGGAAGTAAGCTGGCTGTAGGCAGGAAGCTGTTGGTTCAGTTCTTTCAGGTTGTTGGCCATGGCTTCGTTTAATTGCTCTTCTGAAAGGTTTTCTGCACTCACCTGATCGGCATCCGGATAAATCAATGCCACCAGTTTTTCGCTCCTGTCTACGACAATCGATTCGCTGACAAAAGGCATGTTGTTCAGTTTGTCCTCAATCTCTTCCGGGTAGATGTTCTGTCCGTTTGCGCTGAGGATCATGTTTTTGCATCTGCCTCGTATATACAGATAGCCATCTTCGTCTATGACACCCATGTCGCCGGTGTGCAACCAGCCGTCTTTGTCGAGGGCGGCTGCCGTGGCTTCCGGATTTTTGTAGTAGCCCATCATGAGGCAATCGCCTTTGGCTAAAATTTCTCCTACAGTGTGTTGCTGGTCATCAGAATCGATGCGCAGTTCCATGCGGGGAACTGCCTTGCCGCAGGAGCCTTGTTTGAATGTCTTCCAGCCGTCGTAAGCAAGGATCGGTCCGCATTCGGTCATTCCGTAGCCTACTGTGTAGGGGAAATGGATGGTGCGAAGGAAACGTTCCACTTCCTGATTCAATGCTGCTCCTCCGATAATCAGCTCTTTGAAGTTGCCACCGAAGGCATCCACTACTTTCTGTCGGATGGTCTCACGGATTTTATCGTTGACAAACGGGATGTTCATCAGCAGTTTCATGTGCGGCTTCTCTATCGTCGGGAATACTTTCTTTTTGATGATTTTTTCAATAATCAGCGGTACGGCGATGATGATGTTCGGCTTCACTTCTGCAAAGGCATCCGCAATCACTTTGGGTGACGGCATGCGGGAAAGGAAATGGACGTGCATGCCGCTGACAAATTCATAGATAAATTCGAAAGCGAGTCCGTACATGTGAGCCATGGGCAACATGCTTACCAGCTTTTCTCCGGGCGTCACTCCGAATACGCCAATGGCGAATTTCAGGTTAGCCCACAGGCTGCGGTAGGGAAGCATCACTCCTTTGGAGGAGCTGGTTGTACCGGAGGTATAGTTAATCATAGCCAGATCGTCCAGATTGTCGTATTCGTAATGCACGTCTTCCGGACGGAAACGGTCGGGGAATTTTTCTCCGAAAAGAGCATTCAGACGGGCCCGGGCTTCAGTCAGTTGTTCTTTGCGTGAAAAACGGAGGGAGTAGTCCTCTATGCGCAGGATTCCGTCTAAGTTAGGCATCTCGTCTGCATTTAAATTGTCCCAAACTACGTCTCCCACAAAAAGCAGGCGTGCCTCTGAATGGTTCACAATGTGGTGGATGTTGTCCGGTTTGAACTCATTTAAAATGGGAACAACGACGGCTCCATAGGTTAAAGTGGCCAGAAAGGCAATTCCCCAAGTGCTGGTGTTGCGGCTGCAGAGGGCGATTTTGTCTCCTTTCTGAATGCCGCAGTGCTCAAACAATAAATGCAGTTTTTCAATTTTGCGAGCAACATCCTTATAGGAACTGGTGGCTCCCTGAAAGTCTGTCAGTGCCGGTCTGTTCCAATGGTTGTGAATACTTTCTTCTATGTATTTTAAAAAACATTCTTCCATGATATTCTCATTTTAAAGACAACAAAGATAGCCTTTTGGATGGTTATAACAAATCACTGTAGGGAATCTTTGCACAAACCGGCATGATTTGTGAATATTTTTTAGAGTTAAATGTTGTGATTCTCCGAAACTTAAGGATGTTTTATCCGTAATAAACGAGACAATGTTAAAACTATATTGAATTATGAAGAGAGAGATGGAAAACCCGAATACTCCGATATTCGGTACTGAGGAGGAAGCTTCTGTGGCTCCCAAGTATGAGTTGCCAGCACATTCAATGCCCGGCGAAGTGGCCTACCAGATGGTGCATGACGAAGCGATGATGGACGGGAATGCCCGTTTGAATCTGGCTACGTTTGTCACAACCTGGATGGATGACTATGCCCGTCGTGTCATGACGGAAAATATGGACAAGAATATGATTGACAAGACTGAATATCCGCAGACGGCGGAAATTGAACGCCGTTGTGTGAATATGATTGCCAAATTGTGGAATTCGCCGGAAGATCCGTATTGTACGGGAACCAGTACGGTCGGGTCGTCTGA
Source organism: uncultured Odoribacter sp. (assembly GCA_905193145.1). The sequence goes on from CAJJNP010000004.1 coordinate 26,544, forward strand.
AGCCTGTATGCTGGGAGCTTTGTCTGCCTTGAAACGCTGGCAGAAAAGAAGACGGGCAAAGGGATTGCCGACGGATAAACCGAATTTTATTATTTCTACCTGCATGCAGGTGGTGTGGGAGAAATTTGCCATTTATTGGGATGTTGAGATGAGAATGGTGCCTGTGACGGCTGACAAGATTACGCTCGATCCGCATGATGTGGTGGCGATGTGTGATGAGAACACTATTTGTGTTGTGCCTATTCAAGGGGTGACAATTACCGGTCTGAATGATAATGTAAAGGCTATCAATGATGCGTTGGATAAGCTGAACCGAGAGAAGGGATGGGAGATTTGTATTCACGTGGATGCGGCAACCGGCGGATTTATCCATCCTTTTATTGATCCGAAGACGGAGTGGGATTTTCGTTTGAAATGGGTATTGTCAATCAGTGCTTCCGGCCATAAGTATGGGTTGGTTTATCCCGGAGTGGGTTGGGTTATCTGGAAGGATAAAACCTATCTGCCCGAAGAGATGAATTTTGCCGTGAATTATTTGGGAGCCAGCATTCCGAGTATTTCCATCAATTTCTCACGCCCCGGTAATCAAGTGTTGGCACAGTATTACCAGTTCTTGCGTTTGGGAATGGAAGGATATCATAAAATCCAGCAGAACTGTATCAATGTCTGTCTCTATTTGAGAGAAGAATTGAAACAGATGGGTATCTTTGAATTTTTGAGTGATGAGATGCCTAATCCGTTGTTTGTATGGAAATTGAAAGAGGAAGAGAGATATAATTGGACTTTGTATGATCTTTCTGACCGTTTGCGCTTGAGAGGCTGGCAGGTGCCTGCTTATTCGATGCCTAAGGACATGGAGGAAGTGGTGATTATGAGGGTGGTCATCCGGCAGGGAACCGGCAAGGATTTGGCGGATTTGCTGATTAGAGATATGAAACAGGCTATTGTGGAACTGAACCAGCTGAAGGAGCCCACAAACAGTGCACTGAAGTGGCGAAGTAAAGAGGTGCAGATACCAAGGGTATTCAATCACAGTAGATGATAAGTTATTAATTAAAAAAATCGGCACTTGTGCCGATTTTTTTTGCATATGTCATAAGAACGATTATTTTTGCAATAGTTAATTTAATAAAAGACTTATGAAACATAGTCGTTGGCTGTTGGTGCTTTTTCTTGTGGCCGGATTTGCTTTTACAATTCCGGATGCAGATGGTTTTCGAGAGCGACTTTTTCGGCAGTTGGTGACGTGGGTTCAGAAGCTTCCTCAGGAGAAGGTGTATCTGCATACTGATCGTGATCATTATGAGGCGGGGGAGCAGATATGGTTTCGTGCCTATCTGACGAATGCTGTCAATAACAAACCTTCTCATTTAAGCGGTTTTGTATACGTAGAGCTTCGCGATTCGCAGGACAGTCTTTGTGTCAGACAGAAAATAGCGAAGCAGGATTCTGTTTTTGCCGGTTATCTGCCTTTGGATGATGATTTGAAGCAGGGTGATTATTTTTTGAGAGCTTATTCGTATTGGATGCAGAATGCCGGTGACGAGTATCTTTTTAGAAAGAAAATTCGGGTGATGAATCCTAAGGATACGAAGGTAAAGACTGCTGTAGAATTGGAAAATTCCCCCAAGGGGATGTATGCTAAAATATCTTTCCTTAACTCTAGGCAAGAGCCGTATAAAAAAGTGAGTGTGAGATATGTGTTGGGTGGTAAGGAAAAATATGTCAATACGGATGAGGAGGGAAATATCAGAATCCGGTTGGATTCTGCTGATTTTGGCAAGAAGGTGTCTCTCAGTTTCAATGGAGAAGACCCATTTTTGTTTGAGCGAATGGTTGTATTGCCTGATGGAAGCGGGGATTTTGATGTGGCGTTTATGCCGGAAGGTGGTGATTTATTGGAAGGGTGCAAACAATTGGTGGCTTTTAAGGCTATCGGAAAAGACGGATTGTCGCGGAATGTGGCTGGTATGGTGGTGGATGACAGAGGGGAGCAGGTGACTTATATACAGACCTTATATAAAGGTATGGGAGGGTTTGAATTGACAGCAGAGCCCGGGAGAAAATATTTTGCAAAAGTACGTTGTGGAGATAAGGAAAAATGTTTTACCCTGCCGGAAAGTAAGCGGGAAGCGATAGCTCTGAGAGTCATGACAACCGAACAACATACGGGGTATGTGGTACAGGCTTCTGCCGGGATGAAGTTGCATGAGCCACTCTATCTGGTGTTGCATTCCAGGGGGGTACCTTTGCATTGTGAACAGGTAAAGATTGGCAGTGGAGGGAAAATTTCAAATAATAGTATGCCGGAAGGAATTTTGCATTTGGTGTTGGTGAATGGAGCGGGGGATGTTTACAGTCGGCGTCTTTGTTTTATTAAGCATGCGCAACATCCTGAAATAAAGGTGAATACAAGTAATGATAGTTATCTTGTCCGTGATTCTGCTTGTTTGAATATTTGTATCTAGGATGAACGTCTGACTGATTTGTCCGGTTCTTTTTCTGTGGCGATTACCGATGACGGACAGGTGGCTCAGGATACTTTGCAAGACCATATTTTGTCTTATTTGTTGCTGACCTCTGAATTGAAAGGATATGTTGAGGATCCTGCAGCTTATTTTGTCAACAACCAGGTAATATCCAGACGTTATTTGGATTTATTGATGTTGACACAGGGTTGGACGCGTTTTGATATTTCGGATGTGTTGAAGGAAAAATATGGTAAATTGGATTATTATGTAGAACGTGGACAGACAATTTCAGGTAGGGTGAAGAATTTTTGGGGAAAAGAGGCTGAAGATGCGAAGTTGATACTGTTGGGAACTAATGGTACATTCGGCGTTGTAAATGCAGACTCTGCCGGTCATTTTCTGATAGATGGAATTGCATTTCCGGACAGTACAAAATTTGTCATACAAGGGCGGAATAAACGGGGACGGCGCAATGTGGAGGTGGTGATTGACAAAGAGGTGTTTCTGCAACCGACAAGTCTATGGCCTGTGGATATTGAAGCCTATAATGGTGAAGATGATTTTTACAAGCGGTTTTCCAAAGATTATTATTACGACAATGGAGTGAAGGTGTATGTTTTGGATGAAGCGGTTGTGAAGAGACGGATGGAACGTAAGCAGTATTCATTTTATGATGGGATGGCTGATTATAATCTTGATTCGGCGAAACTGGCCTCTTTGGCAGGGCGGGATATACGAATGGTATTACAGGAAATTCCCGGCGTAACGGTGCTTGGAGATTCTGTGACACGCTTTGGAAAGCCTTTGTACATTCTGGTCAATGATTTTGAAGAAAGGATGGATTACGTTATGCGGTTGTTGCCGGAAGATTTGCTGAGCATCAGTTTTATTCCTTCGTATCGGTCGCAGATCTTTTTTGGAGGAGCGGCACAAAACGGAGCAATCGTCATCACCACTAATCCTAATTTTGTGTTGAGAGAGGCTCCCCGTTTGGATGTTGTGGCTTTTTCGTTGTTGGGCTATCAGAAAAAAGCCGAATTTTATATGCCTCGTTATGAAGTGGATTCGGTGCGTTTGGCACTGCAGGATACCATTGATATGCGTAAAACAGTCTGTTGGAATCCGGATGTCCGGACAAATGTTGCCGGACAAGGAAGCTGTTATTTTACGACTTCGGACAGTGAGGGTCCATATACCATTATTATAGAAGGAATTTTGCAGGACGGTACGGTCTGCAGGTTTAAGAAGCGAATAGTTTTGAGATAGAATCACAATGCAATATACTGAGGAGGATATAGTTGAACTGTTAAAGTTGAAGAATGAGAAATGTGTGCGTATGATGTTTGACAATTATTATCATGCATTGTGTGTGTACGCTTTAAAATATTTGTCATCGATAGAAGATGCGGAGGATGTTGTTCAGAACGTGTTTATTTCTTTTTGGGAGAATAGAAAAGGACATGAATTTGCAGGTTCTTTGCAGGCTTATTTGTTTGGAGCTGTTACAAAAGCATCACTGAAGGTATTGGAAAAACAAGGACGGGTATATTTTGACGATATAGAAGAACATGTAAATTCTTTATTGGAAGAAGTGGCAGTAACAGATGAGGAAGAGTTTGCATCTTTGAGAGAACGGTTGATAAAAGAGGTGAATCAATTACCGGAAAAGGCCCGCGAAGTATTCAATGCCATCGCATTGGAAAATCTCTCGTACAAGCAAGTGGCAGAGCGTTATAATATATCACTAAATACGGTGAAAACCCATTATTCACATGCTTTGAAAAAATTAAGGGAAAGTTTGGGCGACTTGTTGATTGTGGCATTAATGTTTGCTTGATAAATTTTTTTGAATTTTTATTCACCCATATTGCAATTTCTCGGAATATAGAAGAAAAGAGATGGCAATATGGGTGAAAATATTTTTGAACATATCGTAGATTACTGTAGCGGAAATATAAGCGAAGCAGATAGCAGAACATTGCAGAGTTGGATAAACACAGCTCCTGAAAATCGGGAGACATTTGAAAAATATCTTCGTCTGGTGAAAATGCATCGGATGGTGAAAGGAGCAGAGGAAATTCGTGATGCAGAAGCTTGGAAAAGATTGTCGGCAACAATGGCTGCAAAGAAAATCCGTCGTATCAGACAATGGGTGGCTGCTGTTGCTGCTGTCGTGTTGTTGTTTCTAGGTATTGGGTTAGGATTTTTGGAGAGTCGTGAGGAGACTGTACCTCTTGGTTCGAATATTTACATTCTGCCCGGAACAACAAAAGCAACACTGGTTTTGGCGAATGGTACTCAATTGGATTTGACAAGAAACGATTTAAGGGAGGTGCAGGAGCAAGGTGCCTTGATTAAGAACGACACGACAGTCGGTTTGCAGTATGAATTGAATCATCAAAAAATGGAAGAGCCGGTATGGCATACAGTAAAAGTGCCGGTTTCGGGAGAGTATCATTTTACGTTGTCCGATGGGACGCGGGTTTGGTTGAATTCTGAATCGGAAATCACCTTTCCGGTATCTTTTGTTGGCGGTTCCCGGGAAGTGGTAGTGAAGGGCGAGGCCTATTTTGAAGTGAAATCGGATAAAGCACACCCGTTTATTGTACATGCAAAAGAGGTAGATATAGAGGTGGTAGGAACAAAATTCAATGTGGCAGCCTATGAGGATAGCCATCGTGTGGTGACAACTTTAGCCGAGGGAAGAGTAAACGTAGAGATGAGCGGACAAGTAGTTGGACTATCGCCTGACGAGCAAGTCTCTGTAGATTTGAAATCAGGTAAAATGGCTAAAAATTCGGTTTCAGCTTCTACTAATATCTCTTGGATACAAGGCATTTTTGAGTATGAAAATATGACATTGGAAGAGATTACAACACAATTGTCCCGTTGGTATGGTGTCAATTTTATATTCTCTGCTGCGGAATTTAAAACAAGACGCTTTACTGGCGTAGTAAAGAAGTATGATGAATTGAACAATGTGTTGAAAATAATAGAAAAAACAACCAATGTTAGTTTTATGATCAATGGAAAAGATATTGCAGTGAAATCTACTGTTTATTAACAACTAATTTAAATAATAATTTATGACAAAAGAACGTGTCTTTGAATTTTTTTCAACGGTTGAAGGAAAGATCTCATTGGGAATGAGGTTGACAGTCATTTTGACAATTATCTTGTCGATGAATGTGTATGCAGGCGCTTGGTCGCAGACAGTTAATTTAAAATTGGAAAATGCTACTTTGCGTGAAGTATTTAAAGCTGTAAAACAACAGACCGGAGTGTATTTTGTTTTTAATGAAGAGGAAATAGCTGATGATCATAGACTGACCATGGAGGTGAATGATGCTTCCTTGGAATCTGCGATGAGTCAGATTTTAAAGGGATTGCCTTATTCTTTTGAATGTCTGGAAGGGATGGTGGTTATTAAACCGATGCCGCAAAAAGATGAAAAGGTGAAGGTGCTGAAAGGGAAAGTGATAGATGTTCACGGCGAGCCGCTTCCTGGGGTTACTGTGATGATGGAAGGCTCATCTCGCGGATGTGCAACAGATGTAAACGGAGAATACATGTTGGTTGTTGAAAATAAGCATGGAATTAAAATCGTCTATTCTTTTGTCGGAATGCATGTTGAGACAAGAACCTATACCGGGCAGGAGCGTATTGACGTGAAGATGCATGAAGCAAATCTGAATATGGATGAGGTGGTGGTAACAGGTTATCAGACTGTAAACCGAAGAGAATCTGCCAGTGCGGTTTCTGTTGTGAAGACAGATGAGATTTATGTTGCAGGTGCTGCCTCTATCGACCAGATGTTGCAGGGACAAATTCCCGGATTGATGGTTATGAATACTTCCGGTGAACCGAGTGCAACTCCTAAAATTCGTATCCGCGGAACATCAACGATTAATGGTAATAAGGCTCCGGTATGGGTGGTAGATGGTGTGATTCTGGAGCAGAATGTTCCTGTTTCAGCTTCGGATTTGAACAGTGAGGATGCCGAATATCTGATAGGTAATGCAATTTCTGGTATCAGTCCGCAGGATATTGAGTCTATCACAGTATTGAAGGATGCATCCGCTACTGCAATTTACGGTGTTAAAGCAGCTAACGGCGTGATTGTATTGACTACCAAAAAAGGAAAGTTGGGAAAACCAAGAGTGTCGTACCATGGAGAAATGGTAGTGAATCAAAGACCATCTTACCGGAATTTTGATTTGATGAATTCGGCGGAGAGAATGAAACTTTCTAAAGATATTTTTGAAGATGGATTGATGTATGGTTCTACTATTACATTGAATCCAGAAGATTCATATGAAGGTTTGCTGAATGAGTTGGTAAATCGTCGGATTACCCGACAGGAGTTTGCTGCAAAAGCGGATGAAATGGCACATCGGAATACGGATTGGTTTGATGTGTTGTTCAGAAACTCGATTACTCATAATCATGCATTGAGTGTAGCAGGTGGAATGGAAGCTATCCGGTATTATTTTTCAGCCGGTTATAATAATAATCAAGGTGCTGCCAAGGGTTCAGTGAGCGAGCGTTTTACCTCATTGGCAAAAGTGGATGTAGACTTGAATAAATTTACCAGCTTTTCAACGAAGATTGATTTTAGTACGACAAAAAATGACGGTTATTCTGTAGTAAACCCTTTCAGTTATGCCTATAAAACTTCCAGAACTTTGAAGCCTTATGAGGATGACGGGGATTATCATTTATATAAGAATTCATCTAATTATAATTATAATGTCTTGAAGGAGTTGGATAATACCGGTAAAGAGGCGAAAATGAATGATTTTAATGCTTTGTTAAACTTGAATGTAAAGTTAGGGTGGGGCATTTCTTATCAGGGCGTGTTCTCTTATCATAATTCCACTACCAACACAAGAGATTGGAAAACAGATGAATCAAACTTTGTGACCAAAATCAGAGGTTATGAATACAAAGCTTATGATGAAAATTCTGATGAATATTGGAAGTCTGCATTGCCTTATGGAGGTATTCTGAATCAGGAAAATACGTCAAAGAGCGGTTATACGGTTCGTAATACTTTGAATTATGTGCAGATTTTAAATGGGGTGCATGATATCAATGTGATGGTGGGTGCTGAAATCAGAGGAAACAGTTATAAAGGGACTTCTGTCACAGGATATGGTTGGACTCCTGAATTCGGGGAACGTTTTATGCCGGTTTATACAACAAAATTCAATGATACATATGCTTTGAACGGAGCTTTGTTACCTAGTAATACAAATTCGATTTCCCGCGTTGCATCGTTTTTCGGTACTGCCAGTTATACTTACAATAACCGTTATGTGTTTAATTTCAATATCCGTTCGGATGGAGCCAATAAATTTGGCAGCAATCCTAAATACAGATGGTTGCCTACTTGGTCTATTGCCGGAAAGTGGAGTTTGACTAACGAATCTTTTTTGTCAAATTTTGCTGATAAGGGACATTTTATAGCTATCCGAGGTAGCTATGGTGTACAGGGAAATATTCATGATGATTCAACACCGAATCTGATTCTGGAAATACAGGACCGGAATCCGGTCAGTTCGTTGGATAAGTCAACTATCTACCGTTTGCCGAATCCGGATTTGCGCTGGGAAAAGACCTCTTCCTGGAATGTGGCTGCAGACTTTTCTTTTTTTGAAGGACGTCTTTCCGGTAGTGTTGATGTGTATAAAAAACATACCGAGGATTTGATTATGGATAAAACGGTAGCATTGTCAAACGGTAAAGCACGGTTGTTTATGAATGCCGGTGAAATGGATAATCATGGTGTGGAAGGTAATTTAAGTATTGGCTTGTTGAGAACTAAGTTGTTCGATTGGAATTTTAATGTGAATTTCGGACGCAACATCAATAAAGTGACTCTGGCTAATGATGATTTTTATAATAATAAAGAAGAGGTTGATTTAATGTTGGCTGGTAATCTGGCTGTGGAAGGGGAAAAAGTTGGCACAATGTATTCTTTTGATTATGCCGGTCTGTCTCATGAGAATGGTTACCCTTTGTTTTATGGTAAAGATGGAAAATTGTATCATGAAGGTGATGTTACCATGATGCGTTTGGTGAAAAGCGGTTCTATCAATCCTGATGTATCCGGTGGATTTGATACCCATTTGACATTTAAGAAGCGTTTGTCTCTTTCTGTCGGATTTACCTATAATATCGGTGGTGTAAAACGTCTGCCTTCAGTATATGATAATAAGAACAAGGCCTTTGACCCAGTGGCAAATGTATCGACTAATCTGAATGACCGCTGGAGGAAGCCGGGTGATGAAAAATATACGGATATACCAGTGCTGTATAACGACCGCATAGCAGATGAGTTTGGATATAAAGGATTGAGAAATATGTCGGATGAAAGTCAGGAATTTGCCTATTGTACTTATTTATATGATAATTCTTCCGTGCGTGTGGCTAAGGCAAGTTATCTGCGTCTTCGTTTGATAGGTCTGAGTTACATGATGCCTGAAAAATTATTAAATAAAGTGGGTATTTCGTCAATGGCATTGAGATTCCAAGCATCTAACCTGCATGTTTGGGCAAACAAGAAGTGGCAGGGATTGGATCCGGAAACCTCGGAAGCCAATATTCCTATTTTACCTTCTTATAGCTTTGGTATTAATGTGTCATTTTAAAATTGATTTGAAAGATGAAAAAAATATTATATAGTGGATGTGTCCTTGCCATTGTTGGTCTGTTGTCTGCATGCAATGATTATTTGAAAGAGGATTCAGGTGATTTGTTGATTCCTGGTAAAATAGAAGAATATTCTCCCATGCTTTATGCTGAGGGATATCCTTCCAGTTTTAATGATGATGTGGCCTGGTTTAAATTGATGACGGATGATGTTGAGATGGGATGTTTGGAAATAGATTCTTCCGATGTTGAAGTTGTAGGACGTAAGATTTGGGATTCATTTGATGCTCTGTCGGGAAAAGAGGGAAAGGAGGCGTATTCCTGGCGTTGGAATTTGGGTGAGTTGTTGGCAGATAATTTCTGGGGAAAGCGTTATGAGAATATTCTGGCTTGTAATCTTGTTATCGATGCTTTGCCTGCAATGGAGTATGTGGAGCAGGATTCCGGCAAGTACAATTATCTGGCAGCACAGGCATACGGATTGCGCGCTTATCATTATTGGTGTTTGGTTAATACCTATGCCTTGCCTTATGCTGAGGTAAATTTGGATCAACCGGGAGTGGTGATACGCACGACACCTCAAATTCAAATTACTCCGCGTCCTCGGGCTTCTATACGTGAGGTGTATAAATTGATTAATTCTGATATTTCTTTGGCAGAGCAGTATGTAAACAAAAGTGTAGTTCCCGGAAATAAACACTTGTTGACTGAGCCTGCAATTTTATTGCTTGCTTCCCGTATTGCTCTTTTTCAGGAAAATTGGGATGAGGTGGTCCGTACCAGCGAGCTGTTTTTAGCACAAAATTCTAATGTATTTGATTTGAATGGTGTTGATACGGCTATTATGGGAATTGTTTCCAATTCAAAAGGTTTTAGTATGATGGACGGTATGTTGAATCCGGAGATTGTATTTACTTTTGGAAATCAATCTGTGTATTATGAATATTTGTCGGATAATGCTTCCGGACATATGTATGGATTGGGATTTCGGACTTCTTGTAGCGAAGAAAATTCTTTGATAAAAAGTTATGAAGAGAATGACTTGAGAAAGAAAGCTTATTTTATACAGGATGTTCCAGCTAAACCGGCAGAAAGTTTGTGGGAAGATGATAAACCTGCAGAATATCAATATTATTATCCGGTGAAATACCGCCGTGTTTCCGGCTCTACAGCAGAAAAACCCAATGATAAATTATACCATGAAAATTGGAGAAGTGTTGAGGTAATGTTGAATGTGGCAGAGGCTTATACCCGTAAAGAAAATACCGTGACTCAAAAAGCCATTGATTTATTGAATAAGTTGCGGAGTAAACGTATAAGCAATTATGTGGATTTGCAAATGTCTGATTTTAATAGCGGAGAGGATTTATTGCATTTTATTTGGGATGAGCGTCGCAGAGAACTCTGTTTCGAGGAGGCAATGAGGTTTTGGGATTTGCGCCGTCAGGGAAGACCGCAAATCGTACATAAATGGTATAACTCCTGGAATACTTATGAAGTATATACTTTACCTGCAACATCTGCAAATTATGTATTGCGTATACCTGAAAGTGAGTTGAAATATAATACAGAGTGTATGGATAATACGAGAGAGAATATTACAGCGAATAAATAATTAAAAGAAGAAAGGTATGAAGAATTTTATAAATATATGGATATGTGCAGCATTGTTTGAGTTTGCCAGTTGTTCTGAGGATATTAATCCGGATCCTGAATTGGGAGGACCTTTATATGGTTTGTCAAAAGGGGAACCAGGCTCTGTAGAGGAACTGGTATATAATACATGGGAATATTGTGGTGTGTATTATCTTTATGATTATAACCAATTTGCTTTTCAAGTGTCTAATTGGAGCGGGTATTTTAACAAATGGTATACTCCTATTAAAGAAGAGAATAAGGAAATGATCAAGGATGTGGTTAATACTATTCAGCAAGAAGTCTTTGCTGGAATGGATGGAGACTTTATCCGTCGGAACTGGTTTGTCAGGGTCTTTCTATGTGATTCGCTTTGTAATAATTATGATTATTCTCCTGACGATTTGGTGGAAACTTATCTGGAAAATGAGGATATGTTGATTATTCCCAATATCGGAGATCGGATGAAAGGATACACAGAAAAGGATTGGACCACCTGGAAAGAAGCTTTTTCAAATCTGTTGATTTCTCGTTTGTATCTGGGTGCTACAGAACAGCCTACAGCTTTTTTGAATTTGCGATATAAAGATCCTAAAACCGGTAAGGAAGTTACTGCAATATTTGCTCCATGGGAAAACGACCCGAAGAATGAGTATAGTCCAGATATATATACTTTCCGTAATAAAGGGTATATAAGAAGTAAACCAGATAAACGAGGTAAACCTACAGTTATGGTTGTAGATAGACAGTTGGATGTTTCAGACTATATCAACTTTTTGACCGGGACAACGAAAACAGAATTGAATCATGTGTTTGGTCGTTTCCCTAAGATATTGGAACGTACAATAGCTATTGTGCCTTATTTGACAGATATTCTGGGACTTGATATTGTAAAAATGCAAAACACTAATTGTCCGGATGATAGAGTAGAAGCGGATTTCTTTAAGAATCTGAAAATGTAAATTGTTTGTCTAGTTTAATGATATGTTGAAAAGATCTGTTATAACTGCTTTTTGTGTAGGGTGCTGTTTAGCAGCATCCGCACAAAATGATGTGGAGTTGTTAAAAAAGCAATACGAGGCAAACAAGCGTGATGTCAAGGCGGTGAAGGAATATGTGGAGGCGTTGGGAAATGCCAAGATGCGTCAAGAAGCTGAAAGGGTGATTCGTGAATATATGGCACGTTGTCCTGTATTGCAAATTGAAGATAAAGATACTTATTTGTTGTTGAGTAAATATGTTTTTTCCGATCCTTATTCCAATGTCTTTGAGTATGGAATATATGCTGCCAAGAAGATGAAATGGGATAGAACCGATTCGGAAGATAGGTCTGCCTGGTTAAATAATCTTTTGAAAAAGGCAAATTCAGTTGTCGGGAATGAAGAGGAGGTGGATAAAAGGTATGAGGCATTGTCTGTATTAAGTCGTAATTTAAAAAAGGAGGTCGATAAGTTGTGCGAACCTTGTGGAGAAAACGGACATTATATTTTGCCTCCGTTTGATTCTGTTAAAGTGGCACATTTATCTTATTTAGTAAATAAAGGAGATTTATTCAACCAAGATGAAATGCGTCTTAAATTGGCAGTTGCTAAAGCTTTACATGGTAAACAGTATGATCAAGTAATACAGAGTTTGGAAATGATTGTAAATATGAATCTCATGGAGCTGAAAGGCAGTTATTTATTGGCTGTATTGTCTGTGTTGGCTGATGAATCATTAGAGGTAGTGCAAGTGAATAAAATGTTGTCATTTGCTTTACAGTTGACAGCATGGGGGAAAGCTAGTGGTGACGGAACTAATTATTATGGTTTGTTGGCTGAATTGTATGCTTTGTCCGGAGACCATGAAAATGCAAAAAAATATGACAAGTTATGCAAAGACATGGAAGCTGAATGTATGAAGCGGTATAAGGATTTGTTTAATATGTTTCAAGGTAATTAATTCCGGATATATGATGAATAGAATTGTTTTTACAATATTGTTAGTATGTCTGTTATTGGCAGGTAATGGATTTCAGGTGATGGCTCAGCAGAAGAATGGGTATGTGGTAGCAGCTTCTAAGGAAATCCGTACAGATGCAGATTGGATGAATGTTGTGAATGCTCTGGTAAAAAGACATAAGGCGACAGTTGTGTATTATGAAAATGGATTAGGGGATATTTTGGAGCAGTTGCGTAATTTGACTCCGCGATATTTGGCCGTTGTGGATAAACCGGAACGGCTGAACCGAGAGTTTGTAATGGAAGGTCACCGATTGAGCCGCAAAATAGACAATGATATCTATGCTGATTATATATGGAGTATTATTACCGGATATACAGCTGAAGATGCTATGCGTATGGTGGAAAAAAGTGCAAAACCTTTTGTAATCCGCACAGCATTGAATACAACAGGAGAGTTGAGTGATGGGAAATATTTTGAACGTTTTGCCTATATGAGTGATGGCGGTGAGCCTGGAGGTTGGGGAGAAAGAGGATTAGCAGATAGTGTGACTAGGAGTTATCAAATCAATAAGTGGGAGATATTGAGCAAATGGGTTGAGAAATATAAAGAAATCGATCCGGATTTGTTGGTGACATCTTCTCATGCTACAGAAAAAAATCTGGAAATGCCCTTTACTGTGGGTAATTTAAAACCTCAGGGTGGACGGCTGTATGCTGATTTTATTTCGCCTGAATTTTTAGAAGGTACTCAACATCCAAGGGTCTATTTTGCAGCAGGTAATTGCTTGATTGGAAATATAAACAATGATCCGGAAAGTATGGCCGTCGCCTGGCTAAGCGGAATGGATGCAACAGCCATGGTGGGTTATGTTGTTACTACTTGGTATGGTCGTAATGGTTGGGGTGGTTTGAAATATTGGACTTCAAATGCAGGAAGGATGACTTTGGCACAGGCTGTTTATCTTAACCAACAAGAAATGTTGCATATAGAGGAGCAATGGAGTCCGCAAATACTGACTATCAACTACCCTTTTTCTAAGATGGAGTTGGGAGAGCGGGATGTGTTTGAAGAAGAATTTGAAGCGGTAATAGGTAAAAAACCGACAAAGGATCAAATGGGGTTTGTCCATGATAGAGATGTTGTTGTGATGTATGGGGATCCTGCATGGGATGTAAAATTAAAAAATCCGCAGCCATTGGGTTATAAAGTTGATTTTAAGATAAAAGGAAAGCAGTGTCTTGTGACAATTACTACAAATGAATACTTTGATAGTACTTTGGTGAAAGGAGGCAAACTAAAGCAAGAGCATGTCAATGATATTCCCTTGGCTTATTATTTCCCGCGGCGTGTGGCTAATCCACGTTTGGCAGATGGACAATCTTGGAATGTAGTTGTTGCAGAGGATTTTTTGCTGGTATATAATTGTGATTTTGAAAAGAATAAAAAATATACAATCGTATTGGATATAGACAAATAAAATAGTGATAAAATGAAAAAGTTAATTTTTTTGCTGTCAGCTCTTTTAATTAGCTTGGCAGCGTTACCCCAGGGTATAGAATTTCATAAAGAGAGTTATGCAGAAGTGCTAAAAATGGCTAAAAAGCAGAAAAAGCTAGTATTTATTGACATATATACATCTTGGTGCGGTCCTTGTAAACATATGTCAAAAAATATTTTTCCACAGGCCAAGGCAGGGGTGTTTTATAACAGCCATTTCCTGAACTTGAAATTGGATGCAGAGAAAAGTGAAGATGGTAAAATGGTGGCTAAAATGTTTGAGGTATCTGCCTATCCGACATTTCTTTTTATTGATGGAAATGGAGAGTTGGTATATCGTTTTTTGGGCGGAAGAGATGTAAATATGTTTGTACAGGAAGGTAAAAAAGCATTAGAGGCTTATGCTGCTTATCCTGAATTGAAAAAGTGTGAAAGAAAGTATGAAAAAGGAGCACGTGACAAGAAATTTCTAGATCAGTATATTGTTTTGAAGGACAAGTCAGGTTTGGATTTTAGCGATTTGTTGCTTGACTATTATAAGTTTGTGGATGATTCTGAATTGTTGGATTCTGTCAATATTGCTCGTATAGCTAAAATGACATTGTTTGACAGTAAATTAGCCAACCGTTATGTAGATGCAGCTTGTAAAGAAGCTGCTAATCCTACAAAAAGTAAAAAAGCAACTAAGGAAATCAATAAGGCCATATGTTCGTTTTTAAGTGCTTGCTTGAAAACGACAGCGATGGCCGACCAGGAAAAATCTTTTGATGAGGTTTTAGTTTTAAAAGATCGTTTGTTTGTAGCAATTAAAGCAAAGGATAGCGCAACATCAGCTTCGATGGGCGGGGGTACAATTTATTTACCATCCAATTTATCTCGTTTGGATTACTATGCTTCAACAAAGAAGGTTGATAAATTTAATCAAACATTAGTTGATTATTTAGTGGAGCTTGAAAAGAAATATGAGGCAACGTATCAGGATAAAATAGAGATGCGTAAGGCAATGGACGAGCAGTTGAAGGCTGCTAAAGAAAAAGGTGATCAAAAAGAGTATGAATCTGTAAAGCAAATGCGTGCTATGATGTTTGCTTTTTCTGGTATCGATGATTACTATACCTCTACAAGTATGGTGGAAAATGTAGAGAAGTATGAAGAATTCTATACAGGGGAAAAAAATGATGCATATAAAGATAAGGTAGCCAATTGGTATGTGTTTTTACATAAATTGAGTCCTTCTGTAAAGACTGCTATTATTGTTGCTGATCATTTGATTGGCCTGGATAGAAAGGATTTAGCTGTAGAGGTGTTGACTTATGCTTTAGAGGAAGGAAAAGAGGGTGTCGGTGTAGAAGAAGCAGATATAAAAAATTGTCAATTAAAATTAGATGAATTGAAAAAGTAAAAGTCAAAGATATGTGATTGTTTTTGGCAAATTTAGAATTGAATTATTATTTTAAAGTCGTATGTATATGAAAAATATGTTGGCGGGTCTGGTTATGGCAATATGTTTAACCGGTTGTGGTAAAGAACAGACTTGTTATACAATCCAGGGAGAATGGAAGGATGGAGATGGTAAGGTTGTATATTTAAAAAAAGATTTAGGAAACAAGAATTATGAGACGTTGGATTCTGCTATAGTGCGTAACGGACAATTTAAGATGCAAAAACCATTAGGCGATGTTGATGAGCGGATTTTATTTGTAAATGGTACTCCCAATGTCATAATTTTAGATTCAGTACCTATCAATGTAACATGTGAAACAATAAAAAAGAACATCAAAGGAAAAGAGGTGGAGCATGTGAGGACGGAGATTACAGGTAGTGTTGAACAGGATATTTTCAAGACAATATTGATGGCTCAGCGTGATGAAATGTTGGTGATGTTGGGTCTTTCTTTTATGGGAAAAGAAGGAAATAATCAACAGGTGCAGGATTCTTTGGCTCAGATGTATATAGCAACAAAGGCCAAAACTGCCCATATAATAGATAGTTTGGTGGCCAATTATCCAGATAGTTATGCAGTTGCTTTAATTATCAATAATTTCGTAGCAAAACAGAGAGAGGTTAATGAAGTGGAGTTGATGTATGCAGGATTGACTCCGCGAATCCAAAATGCGTATTTAGGGAAAAAATTGAAGGCGACAATTGAAGATATGCGGAAAACGGATATTGGCAGTACAGCTCCGGATTTCGTATTACAGACTCCTGATGGTAAAAATGTTTCGTTAAAAGATTTTCGCGGCAAATATGTATTGTTGGATTTCTGGGCATCTTGGTGCGGACCATGCTTGAGAGAAGTTCCTAACATTAAAAAGATTTATGATCTATATCATAGCAAAGGATTTGAAATATTAAGTGTTTCTTTGGATGACAATAAAGATAGTTGGATTGATGCCATTGAAAAGTATGATTTGAATTGGAATCATATTTCTTCATTGAAAGGATGGAAATGCCCTATTGTAAAGTTATATAGTATAAGTGGAGTGCCGGCAATGTTTTTGTTGGATAAAGAAGGTAGAATTATAGCATCCGGTTTGAGAGGAAAGGAGTTGGAAAAACAGGTGGCTGATTTATTTAAGCTATATTAGTTAATTGTTTGATGTTTAAAGCCACTTCATTTTATGGGAATTTCTCTTAAAATGAAGTGGCTTTCTTTAGGTTTAATTTAATCACTTGTTTTTATAGCTTTTCAATTTCTTCTTTTGATAGTCCGGTTGCCCCCAGAATTAATTCGATAGGAGTGCCGGATGCTTTTAAATATTGCGCAACTTTTAAAGCTTTTAGTTTTTCTCCTTCGGCTCTTCCTTCGGCTCTTCCTTCAGCCCTTCCTTCGGCCCGCTCGGTAGTGATGTTGTCGCGGAGAATGACGATATTGTCCAAGTGTCTGTAATAAGCAGATAATTCGTCTTTTGTCATGTTATCTAATTTTAATCTTTGGCGCGCTTCTTCTAGTCCTGGTGCTGTGGCTGTAGATGGAATTTCTCCTGTGTTCAGGTAGTAAATCCACTCTTCGAGCGGACTTTTTGCCACTCGATTAAAGTCGTTTACTTTCAGAATATAATATTCAGGAAATAATTGGCTTACAACATCGACCTTGAATTTTTGTCTTTGGAATGGAGAGAGTTCAAGTATGTCATTATCATGGATTCCTCTAAACTCGGTCTTTCCGTGGTATACAAAATCTTTCCCATGTCCTAATGTAAAGTATACAATGTTGACACTATATACTTTGCGTACATTATCGTAGCTTTCGCCTCTATTGATATATTCTGTAACCAACTTTGATGTTCCAAACAGCATTCTCTGGAAGTAGGCGTATTCATTGTTATTTTGTACTTCAATCAGAATAAGTTCTTTTTTGGAATTTTCAGCAAGAATGTCAACACGATTGTATTTGTCGAATTCATCTTCTTGGTTACTTTCACTTTCCAACAGTTTTTGTATAACAATCTTTTCGTTCAATAAAGTTGTGAGTAAACCTTCAAGTACACTGAAATTTGCTTTATTCCGTAATAGGCGTTTCATAGCCCAGTCAAAGCGGATTACCTGATTTTTATTGTCGTTGTCCATGATTGTGTGATTTGTTGTTTACTACAAAAATACGGAAATGTATTTAGAGTTTCAATATATTCGTTTATTAGTTTTGTATTAAACCGCTTCGTTCTAAAAGAGCGTCTACTGATGGGGTTTGTCCGCGGAAGCGTTTGTAAAGAATCATGGGATGCTCAGAACCTCCTCGTTCGAGGATGTTTTTTCGAAATGAATCAGCAGTTTCCTTGTCAAAGATGCCATGTGCTTTAAATACTGCAAAAGCATCGGCATCCAACACTTCAGCCCATTTATAGCTGTAATAGCCGGCAGCGTATCCTCCACCGAAAATATGTCCGAAAGCGGTGGAAAAGCAACTTCCATTGACAGAGGGGAAGGATTCTGTGGAGGCCATGGCTTGAGTTTCAAAATCGAGAATATTGCCTTTAAATGGTGCTGTGATGGAATGCCATGCCATATCTACCATACCAAAACTCAATTGTCGGTCACAGTGGTATCCACTTTGAAAATTGGCTGCTCGGCGGATTTTGTCGATATATTCCTGTGGTATAGGTTCATGAGTGAGGTAATGTACTGCCCAAGTATCAAGCCACTCTTTTTCAAGAGCCCAATTTTCCATGATTTGTGAAGGTAGTTCTACAAAATCACGATAGACATTTGTGCCGCTTGTTGAATTGTAGGTACACTGGGATAACATGCCATGTAGGGAGTGACCGAATTCATGTAGGAAAGTAGTGACTTCGTCAAAGGTGAGCAAGGATGGTTTGCTTGTTGTTGGTTTGGTAAAGTTCATTACAATAGAAACCAATGGACGGATATCTTCAGAGCCTTGATGGTGTTGCCCACGATAATCGGTCATCCACGCTCCCCCTCCTTTACTTTCGCGAGGAAAAAAGTCTGTGTATAGGATTGCTAGGAATTGGTTGTTGCGGCATACTTCGTATGTCCGGACATCTTCATGATATTGGGGGATGTCCGTGCGCTCCTGGAAGGTTAGGCCATAGAGACGGTTGGCTAGGTCAAATACTCCCTGTTGGACTTTTTCTAACTGGAAATAGGGTTTCAGCATTTCATCGTCTAACGCATATTTCTCCTGTTTCAGTTTATTGGAATAGTAGGCCCAATCCCAGCGTTGAAGTGTTTCTGTAAATCCGTTGCGATGTGCAAATTCTTCTACCTCCTGTTTTTCTGCCAAAGCGTGCGGATGGGATGCATTGAGTAATTGTTCTAAAAACTGGTTGACATTGGCTACGGTTTCTGCCATTCGATCGGTGAGCACATAGTCGGCGTAACTATTGTAGCCTAAAAGTTGTGCTTTTTCAAGGCGCAGATTGACCATTTGGCGGATAATCTCATTGTTGTCTGATTCTCCACCTTGGTTGCATCGTGAAGAATAGGCCCGGTACATTTGTTCCCGCAGCTCTCGTTTGTCGGCATATTTCATGAATGGAATGTAGCTGGGGGCATGTAGAGTAAACAGCCAGCCTTCAAGTCCCTTGTCTTTGGCTGTCATAGCTGCCATTTCAATTACACCTTCCGGAAGTCCGGATAATTCGGTCTTGTCGGTGATATGAAGGGTAAAAGCATTGGTAGCTGCTAATGTATTCTCTTCAAATTTCAGACTAAGACGAGATAATTCCATGCTGATTTCACGAAAGCGTTGTTGGGCTTCTCCCTGAAGGTTGGCTCCTCCTTTGACAAATGTTCGGTAGGTATCCTCTAGTAAAGTGTTTTGTTCGGGGGTGAGTTGCTTTCTGTCACAGTTGTCATAAACGTTTTTGATACGTTGGAACAGCTTCGGGTTCATGGTGATACTATTGCTATATTCTGTCAGAAGCGGCGAGATTTGTTGGGCAATGGTTTGCATTTCATCGCTGGTGCAAGCTGAATTTAAATTGAAGAATATAGAGGAAATACTGTTGAGTTTTTCACCGCTAGCATCCAATGTTTCTATTGTATTTGAAAATGAAGGAGCTTCCTGATTGGCGGTGATGTCATCTATTTCCTGGCGGGCCTCTTTTATGGCTTGTTGAAAGGCTGGTTCATAATCTCCTAGTTGTATTTGAGAAAATGGTGGTGTATGGTAAGGAGTATCATATGCTTCCAATAATGGGTTTTGTCTTTTTGTTGTCATATCTTTTGATTTGATGATTTATAATGCAAAGATAAAATTTTTATTGTGATGCTTGTAGCAGGAGGATATTGATTATGCAGCGAAGTTAAAAGACAAGTGCTATCTTTATTAAATTTTTACGAGTCTGTGTTTAATTCGAATTTTTGTAATCGTTTTCTGTTGCATATTTATACTTATTGGGGGGATATTGTTGCAAATAGAAGGTTTAATATCTAAATACTGTTAATATTGACGTTAAATTAAGTTTTTCGATAACCCTTTTTGACCATTTGGGTGTTTTATAGATGTAGTGAAACTAATAAAAGCAGGTTGATATGAAGTGTAGAATTTTATTTGCAGCAAGTTTGATTTTAATGAGTACATATGGTGCTGTTGCTATAGAAAAAACGAC
>CAJJNP010000005.1 GCA_905193145.1 uncultured Odoribacter sp.
GAAAAAAATTAAGCATGAAAAAACAAATCATATGTATGTTGTGTGCAACTGCCTTTTTAAGCAGTTGCCACATCTATAAATCATACGACAGACCCGAGGATATTGAGATCTCCGGTTTATACCGTGATACGGTAGCAGGAGGTGATACGTTGGTATCCGATACGACCAACTTCGGGAATCTGCCTTGGAGAGAGGTTTTCACCGATTCTCAGCTACAAACACTCATTGAGCAGGGATTGGCGAATAATACCGATCTGCAGACCGCCATACTGAAAGTAAAAGAAGCACAAGCAGCTTTGATGACTTCCCGTCTTGCCTATGCTCCAATGCTGGCATTATCCCCTCAGGGTACTATCAGCAGTTTCGATAAAAGTGCCGCAACCAAAACGTATTCCTTACCGGTAACCGCCAGTTGGGAACTCGACCTCTTCGGTAATTTGTTGAATGCAAAGAGAGGTTCTCAGGTAGCTCTTCTACAAACGAAAGCATACCGCCAAGCCGTACAAACTCAGATTATCTCCGGCATTGCCAATACATACTACACCTTGTTGATGTTGGACAAACAGTTGGAAATCTCCGAACAAACAGCCGATGTAATGAAACGCAACGTAGAAACGATGCGTGCCATGAAAGATGCAGGTATGACGAATGCTGCCGCCGTTGCGCAAAGCGAAGCCGCCTATGCGCAGGTTATCGCCTCTCTACCGGCTATCCGTCAAAGTATCCGCGAAGCCGAAAACGCCCTCTGCATGCTTTTAAGACAAGCACCGCAAGCTATCAAACGCAGCACATTGGAAGAGCAGCAATTACCCACACAATTCTCTGTTGGCGTACCTTTGCAGCTATTATCCAATCGTCCGGACGTGAAAGCCGCCGAAATGAATCTGGCAAGTACTTATTATAATACCAATGCCGCCCGCGCTGCTTTCTATCCGCAAATCACGATTAGCGGTTCAGCCGGCTGGACAAACAGTGCCGGTAGTGTTATCGTTAACCCAGGTAAACTCCTTGCCTCTGTTGTCGGTTCACTGACCCAGCCTCTCTTTTATCGCGGCAGCAACATCGCCCGTTTAAAGATAGCCAAGGCACAGCAGGAAGAAGCTAAACTCGCTTTCCAACAGACCGTATTAAATGCCGGCAGTGAAGTAAGCAACGCGCTCTCTTTATACCAGACTACCGCCGAAAAGACCTCTGCACGTCAACTTCAAGTAGAATCTGCCGAAAAAGGCGCCGAATATACAAAAGAATTGTTTAATTTAGGCACGTCAACCTATTTGGAAGTTCTCTCGGCCGAACAGTCACTGCTGAGTGCGCGTCTGTCACAAGTATCCGACCATTTCGACAGCATGCAAGCCGTAGTCAGTCTCTACCAAGCATTAGGTGGCGGAAGAGAAAATTAAAAGGTATTAATTGTAAATCGTAAATATCATGATTAGTCCGTTAGCTTATGTAGATCCCGGAGCAAAAATTGGAAAGAATGTCACTATCCAACCGTTTGCCTATATCGAAAAAGATGTCGAAATCGGGGACGACTGTATAATCATGGCTTATGCCAGTGTTCTGAATGGTACCCGTATGGGAAAAGGCAATAAGATACACCACCATGCAGTGTTAGGTTCCGAGCCTCAGGATTTTCATTATACAGGTGAAGACAGTAGCCTGATTATCGGTGACAATAATCATATCCGTGAGAATGTAGTGATCAGTCGTGCCACATTTTCCGGTAATGCAACCCGCATCGGTAATGAAAACTTCCTGATGGACAAAGTACATATCTGCCACGATGTTCAGATTGGCAATCACTGCGTAGCCGGTATCGAGACAACCATTGCCGGTGAATGCAAACTCGATGATTGTGTCATCCTGAGCGGTAATGTAATCTTGCATCAGTATTGTCGCGTGGGTAGCTGGTCATTAGTTCAGAGCGGATGTCGTATTTCCAAGGATGTCCCCCCATATGTGATTATGTCCGGCAATCCCACCACCTATCACGGAGTGAATGCCGTAGTACTTACCCAGCATCACAATACATCAGAACGTATCTTACGTCATATTGCCAATGCCTACCGTTTGATCTATCAAGGTAACTTCAGTATTACAGATGCTGTACAGAAAATCGTAGACCAGGTTCCTATGAGCGAAGAGATCGAGAATATAGTTAACTTCGTGAAGAGTTCTGAACGGGGGATTGTAAAATAACGATTCGTATAAAGCTATTCATAAAGAGCTCCAATTCTTTGTTACTGAATTGGAGCTCTTTCTTTTACATAAACGAATATCGGTCAAAATCTATAAAAAGAGAATTTCATACCGCAATCACCTCACTTTATCACCAAATTTCAAAGTCAATCTTACTTTCTCCGACTCCCAATTCTTTACTCCTCTTGCAAGGAGCCGCTCCTGATACTATAATCGTATATTTGCCTTTCAGCAAATTCTTGCTCCCATCCTCCATTACCATTTTCAATTGATCGGGCTTAATAATAAATTCCACAGTTTGTGACAAATGAGATTCCAATGTAACACGCTTAAATCCTATTAATGATGATATAGGAGTAATTACCCCTGCACCAGGTGCCGACAAATAGAGCTGTACAACCTCTTCCACCTCATTATTGCCATTGTTTCTCAAAGTAGCCTGAACATGTATTTCTTGTTTTCCATCATACTTAGGATTAAGTATTTTTACATCACTGTAACTAACGTCACCATAAGTAAGGCCATATCCAAATGGATACATTATATTATCTGTCATATATTTGTATGTTCGACCTTGCATATTATAATCTTCGAAAGCAGGTAACCAATCGCTGTTTATAGGAAATGTTACCGGCATTCTCCCTGAAAAGCTAACATCTCCAAAAAGTAAGTCACCGAGTGCCATACCTCCTTCTTGCCCAGGATACCATGCCATTATTACAGCATCAGAAAGTTCAGAAACCTCTTCTAAATCTATCGGACTTCCTCCCGTAATCACTGTCACTAATTTATTCCATCTGTTCCTACTAATATCCCGTAAAAATTTAAGTTGATGTTCCGGTAATTTCAAATTTTGTTTATCTCCCCGATGAGAGGATGCAATTGCGTCTCCCTCTTCCCCTTCATCAATACCCGACAACCCGATTACAACAATAGCAACCTCTGCTGCACGTACTTCACCTACTGTCCAATCAGCAGGATTCATATTAGGAGTAGTAGGTAAAATCCCTATCTTATAATTTATGCTGGTACCTCCACTCACTTTTGCGGCAATACCTTGCAGGAAAGTATTAGATCGGGGCGACACGCCGTAATAATTCCCCATCATCACATATGTATCGGCAGTATAAGGTCCTGTAACAAAGATTGTTTTCACATCCTTTTTCAAAGGCAGTGTATGATTGTTATTTTTAAGCAGTACCATACTTTTCTGTGCTACTTCACGCGCAACCATTGCGTGCGTATACGAAGCTATCACCGAATCAGAGATATTTTTATAAGGAGATTCGTCATCATCGGTTAAGTTACCTAATTTCAAACGTGTCATCATTAAAGGCATCAGTGCGTTATCAAGATCAACTTCAGTAATAAGTTTACGTTCCAACGCCTCTTTCAACGCATGAAAGCTCCCACCACAATTAAGATTAAGACCTGATTTTAAAGCAATAGCCGATGCTTCAGCAACATCTTTGGCTATTTTATGTCCGCCATAAATATCGTCGACAGCTCCACAGTCTGACACAACATGCCCTTTGAACCCTCATTTTTTACGCAATATATCTGTCAACAAAAAGAAACTTCCTGATGCACTCTCACCATAAACCCGATTATAAGCTCCCATAACAGCCTCTACTTTAGCCTCTTTCACCAACGCCTCAAAAGCCGGAAGATAAGTTTCGAATAAATCTCTTTTTGAAGGACTCGCATTAAATTCGTGACGCAACGCTTCCGGCCCCGAGTGAACTGCATAATGTTTTGCGCAGGCAGCAGCTTTAAGGAAAAACGGATCATTGCCTTGTAATCCCCGCACATAAGCCTTTCCTATTTCGGCTGTTAAATATGGATCTTCACCGTAGGTTTCCTGTCCACGCCCCCAACGTGGATCGCGGAAAATATTAACGTTAGGAGACCAATAGGTCAATCCTGCATATCTACCGTAATTACCGATTTGCCGGGCAACATTATATTTCGCTCTCCCCTCGGTTGCTATCACGTCGCCAACCTGTTCAATGAGATTTGGATCAAAAGTTGCTCCTATGCCAATCGGTGCCGGAAATACCGTAGCACACCCATTGCGCGCCACACCATGCAAGCCCTCACTCCACCAATCATAGGGCTTTATTCCAAGACGTTCTATACCGGGAGCCTCATTCATCATCTGACTGATTTTTTCTTCAACTGTCATTTGAGAAATGATCTTTCTTGCTTTCTTCAGCATTCGAGTTTCAGTATCTATACTCCCTTGTCCTAATACGTTTGCTCCTACAATCAGACTACCTAATAAAACTAAAAATCTACTCTTTTTCATCTGGAATTTAATGAGGTATGATTTATCTAAGGAATACAACAAAAATCTCATTCGATAAAACGCATAGGTACCCCTTCCAGCGAAACTTTCACGGGTTCAATGTAGCCATCTTTATCGAATGTCATGCGTTCAATACAAGTTTCTCTATGAGTTCCATCATTATCTCCTTTGGGATGACGATGGTATATTATATAATATTCATCGGTATTAGGAAGCCGTATAACAGAATGATGCCCGGCTCCCGTTGCAATTTCCGGATTTTGCAGCAACACTGTCCCTATACGTTCAAACGGGCCAAACGGTGAATCGGAAATGGCATAAGCCACACAATATTCAGGTCCTCCCCAATTCCCCTCAGACCACATGAAGTAATATCTATTATCTCTTTTAAACATAAAAGGGCCCTCAACATACTTTTCAGGAGTGACCTCTTTATAATAAGATCCATCCTCAAATGGAAGCAATCCTGTAAAATCATCATTCAATTTTACAACATTACAATGCTGCCATCCTCCATAATACATATAATACACCCCCTCGTCATAAAAAACAAATTGATCTATCGGTTGAGCTCCATTCACTATTTTAGAAATAAGAGGTTTCCCTAATAAGTCTTTATAAGGTCCTTCCGGTTTGTCAGCGACAGCAACTCCAATACCTCCTATTTGATCATCACTTGCGAGTCCATTAGCACTGAAAAAGAAATAATATTTATCATTTTTTCTTATTACCGAAGGTGCCCACATGTCTTTATAAGCCCATTTAACCTCAACAGTATCCAATATGGTGGAATGTTTAATCCAATTGACCAAATCTTTAGAAGAAAAGCAATCAAAAAAAACTTGTTTTTCATAAGCGTCGGAGTATGTAGGATAAATCCAATAAGTATCATCATAAATAATGGCTTCCGGATCGGCATACCACCCTTCAAAAAGAGGATTTCCACTCATTGTAATTTGTTCAGTCTTCTTGCATGATGTAACAGTACACATCAATATTGGCAAAAGCCACATAATACTACGATTCAAGTTCATAATCTCTTATTTTTTCATTATACATTATCTCTATTTCTTCATTCATAAGAATATTCTTATTTTCTTATAGCTATTTTTTCTGCTTTTATATTCCCCATTTCATCAACAACAATATTCCACCGACTTCCATCAGGCGATTTCAAACACAAACCACCGGCTAAATTTGTATATTTGGCGTATGGCACACTCATTAACTGCCGAATACCTAATGCCACATAATTACCATCATTACTTTTATCTATTTCTATTTTCAAGAAATACGGTCCTTCCAACCACTCCACACGGGACAACTGATTTGTAATCATAGCCCCTTTCCCTATTTCCAAGCAAACAATTCCTTGCGACGTTGTTTCTATGGTATGCTTCTCTGCAAAAACAATTTCTCCATCAACTTCTTTTTGGTGAATATAAAAACGTAAATTTACCATTTGATTAGTAACAAGGTTATTCATATCATCCCTAATCACTGCTTGATACTGAAAAGCATCAGGTACCTGTGCTTTCAAACATACAAACATCCACAAAAAGCAGTTTAATATTAAGACCTTTTTCATATGTATCACTTTTTCATAAGTATAACCGAACTTTTTAAATGTGTACCCACAATTCTCAAAATATAACGTCCGGTAGTATAAGATGCAAATTGAATGTATGATTCAGGCGTAGCCATCATACCCTTATTTACCATCCTACCATTATCATCATATAAGAACCAAGTACACTTTCTATCCTTCTGTAAGCGAATCGTTAGCAGATCTTTTACTGGGTTAGGGTACACTATAAACTGCACATCATTCTCCAATATCTTTATGACACCTGTGGAAACAACCTCCAACGGCTGACCAAATCCTTGCAAAAGCATACTTTCCGGTCTGGATACAGTTTCTGTCATAATCTCTCCAATAGTCCAGCTTACGCCTTCCTCTACATTACCCGCCGTGGATATTACATCTTGCCCATAGCCCATCAAAGAAAAGGTTATAAACAGTAAAATAGCAATATTTTTTTTCATATCTTCCCACTCACTTAAGTATACGTCTTTCAACTCCTTCTCTTGTCATCTTGACAGGTCTTATCAGATTCGTATTAGGACTTATAAACTTCATAACTTCAATACAGGTTTCACGCGAATTCCCCAACGTTTCAGTAATAGGTCTACGATGATAAAAAATGTACCAATCATCTGTTCCTGGAATATTAATTACAGCATGATGTCCCGTACCATTGGCTATTACCTTATCTCCATGTAATATAACACCCTTCTTTTCAAAAGGTCCGGTTATAGATTTCCCCGTTGCATAACTAACACTGTAACTTTCATCCATCCAGTTTCCTGCAGACCACATAATAATGTATTCTCCATTTCTTTTTATCACAAATACCCCTTCTGTATACCCATCAGGAGTAACCTCCTTATACAATTCGCCATCAGGAAAAGGAATAATACCTGTAAAATCATCTTTCAACTTCACTACATTACAATGTCCCCATCCTCCATAATACATATAAAAGTTACCATCATCATCTTTCATCACAAATTGATCAATAGGATGTGCTCCATTTATCGTCTCCGAAATTAATGGTTTTCCGATAAGATCTTTATAAGGTCCCTCCGGCCGATCGGCAACAGACACTCCGATTCTCTTATCATCAGCACTGAAAAAAAGATAATATTTCCCATTATTTTCTATCGCAGAAGGTGCCCATATAAATACATTTCCCCAAGCCACATCCTTAATATTCAAAACAGAGCTGTGCTTTGTCCAGTTCACCAAATCATGAGAAGAGAAACAATCAAAAACACCTTGTTTCTCCTGAAAATCTGAAATAGTGGAATACACCCAATAGGTATCCCCGTAAATGACAGCATGGGGATCAGCATACCATCCTGGAAATATAGGATTTCCGCTTTTTCGTATATCATCAACCGGTTCAGTCCCAATTTCCCCATTATCAGAGACGGAAATCAGCCATTTTTTACCTTCACCAGAGGTGAGACATACAGCTTCGGTTACATCTGCATATTGGGCCATAGGAACGCTTAACAATTGCTGAGTGGAACTTGGTATATAAGCACTTCCCTCATCAACCCGAACTTCCAAAAAATAAGCATCAGAAGCTCCCCAATCAATAGAAGAAAAATCATTCTCTGATATTTGAGTGTTTTTTCCGATTTCAACGGTAAACAACCCATTTTCGTTCGTCCTGCCACCAGCCTCTTCCGAATATACGACTTCTCCCCTTGCTTTCTCTTTATGAATTTTGAAAGTTGCTTTAATCTCCCTATTCGGCAATATCTCTCCTGTATTGTTCCTAATCACTGCCTGATATCCAAAACCGGTGGTTTGTGCATCAGCTGACAAGGACAGGCTAATAAAAAAAAACAATAATAAAAGTTCTCTCATATTTTTTCTTTTTTATAGTTAACGAAGAGAATACATCTCATTTTCTCAGCATAATGCGTCCGCCGAATATGCGCCCTGCCTTTTTCCAGCGATGCGCATGCAAAGTCACAACTACTTCTGATTTCCCTTGGGTAAGGTTAAAAGGAATTGCATATTCTTTATCAAAGTATTCACCTCGACAACTCCCTGTCAAAACCTCACTTGAAATCAATTGATCATCAATCAAAATATCAAACTGATAGTCTGCACCATCATCCCCCCAATATGTGAGGACTAAGTCAACAGGAGCATGAGGATCGACTTTCATCTCAAATGAAAAATTTCCTCCGTCATACGCCTGACACCATTTTCGACTTGACGCACCTATTCCACGTTCAACGTTCTCTCCTCTAAACCGGTGATCAGTTTCCGGTTGCTGTTCGTTAGGACGAAAATAATCAAGAGTCCTCCTTTCTTGCTCACGTAAGAACTTATCTTCTTCTTCATACTGCTTGCGGATTTGTTCCCATTCACTTGGTTCGTAACAATCAAAATATACAGAATAATGTCCGTCACTCTTTTTATAAAGTGGAACAAGTTCTACATTTTTAGGAAATCCGGTTTTAGTAATGAAAGAAGTTTTTGTCCGATTGGACGGCTGTATCCAGTCCCTAAGTTCCGAATCTTTCTTCTCCAGAAAAACAATTTTTCTTTCATCCAAATCCATTTCACCCGCCAAAACTATCGGTCCATTCAAAAAAGCGAACTTATGTTCATCTCCAGGAAGAACTTCCTTATGAAGACTTTTAGGCATTTCTATCTCAATTTTATCACCATCCTTCCACAAACGGTTAAGAGAAATATAAGATCCCGGTTTCTTTTCTATTTCCTGTATCTTATCATTCACTTTAATCGTATATCCCGTTGTAGCCCATTGCGGATAACGGATGTGCAGAGTTAGTGTCTGAGACTTTGCACAACGTAATATAAGAGAAGACTTATCCGACTCCGGAAATTCAGTCTGCTGTTCTATTATCATTCCTTTTCGTCTCCAATTCAATCTGGATGCCACAAATAAATTGATGTACAAATCATTTTCACTCTCCGAATAAATACCTTCCGCATATTTCACGTGGTTTTCAAATCCTGTACCCACACAGCACCAGAAGCTATGTTCCGGAGTGGAAAATTCCTTAAATGAAGCATATGCTAAAGGCAAAGAGTAAACCACCATACCTGTTTCATGATTTTGTGATGCCAAAATGTGATTATACAGTGCCCTTTCATAATAGTCCATATATTCGGCTTTAGGTTCCCATGCAAACAGATGTCCTGTCAATTTTAACATATTGTATGTGTTGCACGTCTCTGTTGTTTTATCAGACAAGAATAATTCTCCAGGTTTGCCAAAATGCTCATAATTACTATTCCCTCCTATACAATAAGTATGTTTCTTCAGAACCGTATTCCAGAAAAAGGTTGCAATCGTTTTATCTTTCTCCCTACCCCGAAGCTCATACGACCGAGCTATCCCCGTCACTTTAGGTATTTGAGTATTGGCATGAAGCCCATTCAGTTCGTCTCTTTGTTGAGACAAGGGTTCCATTACCGAATAATGATAAAACTTATCAGCCAACTGTAAATATCTCAGATTACCAGTAATAGCATACATATTATATAAGGCATCATTCATTCCTCCTGTCTCGCAAGATATCATCCGTTGCCACTGGTCATCGGTCATATCCCGAAATTTATCACAGGCCCAGTCTGTCAATTCAATGGCTACTGTCTTTGCCGTTTCAACTCCCGTATACAAGTAAACGTCTATGAAGCCCGACCATAATTTATGTAAGTTATACCAAGGTGCCCAAAAACCGTTTATCCACGATCCTCCGGGTTCTATTTTATCTGCAACAAGTTCATTCCATAATCTATCACCATCAGGAATAGCAGCCACATATCCGGTTCCTATGGCAAGTTGGCATTTACGTATTTCATTTATACTATACTCTATCCGTCCTAACAATTCATTGTCTCCTGTAGCAGCATAAAGCATAGACATTGCAGATAAATAATGCCCAAAACTAAAACCGCTTTGAGATGAATCTTCCCAACCGTCATACATAGGTGCTTTGGGAGTAAATCCTGCATTCTCGTGAAATCTATGTAAGAAACGGTCAGGTTGCAGAGACATCAGCCATTTCCGATCTGCCTCCATAGCCGCTTTAAAAGGACCTTGAAGCAAACGAACCTCAGAAATGGAAATTGGATAAGCTTGAATCTCAATACAAGGAATAACTTCCATTCGTCTTTCATTGAGTAATGGAATATAATTCTGAGCATAAATCCTACCGATTAATGCCACCATTACCCCAATACACACAGCACTTTTTATCAATTTCATAATAGTATTCCCTCTTTAGTTATCCACAATTTTACCCATTTCTCCCTTTTCCAACTTCAAGCTTTTAATCTTTTGCATAGCAGAGCCGGAGAAGATAATATCGCCTTGCTTCTTCTTATTTATATCAATGTACTTTCCAAGATAGGGTATATGCGTTACACCAATAGTACTTTCCGGATAAATATTTATAGCAGTAGGCGTACCCTTAGTAAACATATAGCCATTCTTCAATAAAGTGAAATCGATCATTGCAGCTAATCCGAAAATAGAAGGACGTACACCTCCGGGTTGGGGCTCTGCATCATTGGTATACGTCTCTGCGTATACGCAATCTGCTCGCAAAATATCTCTCAAGTTACTCTCAAGCAATCCACGTGCCAGAACATCCTTTCCTCTTTCTATAAGTCCATACAAGGTAAAATCGACATCCGGATATTTTGGAGCATTAAAACCAGCAAAAGACTGATTTGTGTCATAATGTTTATAGAACAGTCCCAAAAGACTTTCATAATAATCCATATCAATCTCATTCACATATAATCCGGTAGTAATTTG
Organism: uncultured Odoribacter sp.; assembly: GCA_905193145.1. The sequence goes on from CAJJNP010000005.1 coordinate 10,885, forward strand.
GATAGGATGCGTATCGCGCCCTTTATATTGATTGATGTGCTGACATGGTAAATCCTGTGGGGTACTCCAAAACCATTGTTTATATTGTTCTACAAAACTCTCTTTCTTTATACGCCACTCTTCTGCATCTTCCTCCAATCCTAACTCTTTTGCCAAAAGAATCATATACTCAACATCTTTTATCGCAGAGACCACAAATTCGGCATCTTTCTCGTTCTCGGGCGTCATATTAGTATAAATCCAGCGTGGATTCTGTAATCTCCAATTTAAATAACGAGATATGGCAGGATAAACTTCCGACAACGACTTTGCGTCTTTCGACAGTTCATACAACACCCATGCTGTGTGAGCTTTACGAGAAGGCAAACTCTCCCCACCCAGCATTCCCGATTCATCAACAAGCGCTAACAAGCCTTTCAAACTACTCCATGAAATATTAACATCTATATAAGCAAACAGCTGTATTGCAACAAACGACTCCCATGCAGCCGAAAATGGGGCTAATTCATGTCCCTCATCCCACAAGGAGGCCTTTCCTGTAACAACCTGATAATAAGGGTAATTTTCCGTTTCCGGTTCCAATACGTTCTGAGCCAAAAGAACCCATGCTTTATAATATGCTTTCTTTATCTGCTCAGCAGTAATCCCTTTTTTATCAATTGAAGTTAGCTCAAAATTAACAGGATGAGGTATTTTATTTTTCAAAAAATCATCCCAATAACGAATCTTATCTAAATAAACATCATCTATATTCTTTTTAAAAGGCCGTCTTACATTAGAGATAAGCATCGCATCAGAATCTGTATTTAATGCATAAGCAACTGCTATATTTACGTCTCCTTTCCCTTTCATGTCAAGAGCCCACCAACAGGCATCTCCCGTATCTGCCACTTTATTAGTTCTTGCCTTCATATCCTCGCCGGAAACATAAAAAGATACATTTTTACTATTCATTCCTTTCACAGACACTGCATATTTACAATTACCGGAATAAACAATAAGCGTCTCATTCCTATCATCCAACCGAACCTCTCCTTTTATAAATCCAGATAGTAAATAGTGTTCTTTTTTATCAAGTCTCAAACTGCGCACAATTGTATTATCATCATAAAAGAAATCATGTCCTTCCAAATGAGAGCCATCTTTATAATCCGCAGAAAACATGAGAGCATGAGGAGCCCATTCTGTACTATATTTTTCTACTCCATTGTCCGGACTTTCCAAACATGAAGCAACTCTTATTTCCAATACATTTTTGAACTCTCTCCCAAATCGCCGTTCCTTTTCATGATAAACATTCTGAGCTGTTAAATAAGCAACGTTTAAGGGCAACACCTCACTATTACTGTATACTACTGCTGTATTTTCCTGTGGAGACTTTCCAAAATCATAAGGATTGATTACAATACGGGATCCAATCGTACTCAAGTCCCTGCGTTGATATGCACCCTCTTCTTTTAAATCAATACTTGTAGGAATCTGAGCATTTAAAACAACAGAATTCAATATTGTAACTAAACATATAATAATCTTTCTCATCTTTCTATTTTTAACTTTTCCATTCGAGTTTCCCCTATTATTCTTTTTTCCGGTTTCCCATTATTCACCCCCCATTGTGCTTCCCGTTTATGAGGGTTTATTTTAAGAGAATAGCGTTCTCCTCGGATTAATATATTTTGCACACCACCTTTTTTTTGATTCAGCAACACGCACTCCGGTATTCCTCTGTCATATTTAAAACCATTCAACAACCATACAAAATCAATCAATGTGCTCGATCCGAAAAGAGAAGGGCGTACACCATCCGGCTCAAAGTCATCTCCAACATATTGCTCGGCAAAAGTTGCTTTAGCCCGTACTATATCACGTAAATTTGCTTCAATTACTCCTTGAGCTTTTTCCACATACCCGTGTTGTAAAAGCCCATAAACCGAGTAACTCACATCCGGATATTTAGGTATACCAAACCCGGCAAAAGACTTATCCGTATCGTATTCCGAGTCGAACCGTTTCATCATACTATTCAAATAGTCACCCTTCAGTAAACCATCGACATACAACCCTGTAGTGACCCAAATCGTATTTCCCTTACTTCCGGAATCACTATTTATATCATAATTCTGCTCCGGTATCGTTTGTGGAGTTCTCCAAAACCATTCCAAGCATTTTTCACTAAATGTTTGATGCGCTTGTTGCCATATCTCCGCATCATTTTCATATCCTAACTCCCCGGCAATAACCATCAAATGTTCCATGTCGATAAGAGCGGAAAAACAAAACTCGGCATCTTTATATGATGTAGATGGTTTAATATCCTGATAGATCCAATGAGTCACATTCAGCCGCCAATTCATGTAACGCTTAAGTGCCGGATAAACCTCCTTCAAGGATTCTTTATCGTGTGTCAGTTCATAAAGTATCCGCGCTGTTTGTACTTTCCGCGATGGTAGACTTTCTCCCCCTAACATACCTTCTTTATCCACAAGTGTCATTAGTCCCTTAAAGGCCTTCCAAGCTAAAGTCGGATCAACATAAGCATACCATTGAATACCGATAAAGCTTTCCCATGCAGCAGAGAACGGAGCACGTTCTTCACCCTCATCCCACAGAGACGCTTTCCCGGCACACACTTGAGGATACGGAAACATCATGTCGTCCTCCGGCAAAACATTTTGTGCAGTAAAAACCCACGCTTTGTAGTAAGCTGATTTCAAATCACCAGAAAGAATCCCGTATGTTTTAACCTGTACCAGCTCAAAATTCTCGGGTCGCGGAACATTAGATAAAAAAGAATTCCAATAAGTTTCATTCTCTGCCATTCTATTTTTTATATCCCCATTGATAAACGGAGCTTGTACTCTTTTTATCAGATCGTCTTCCGACTCGTCTTCATCTGCAAAAGCAACAACAACTGACTGCTTCTTTTTCAGATCTAAAGCAATATGCCATTGATCCTCAGTCTTTTTAAAGTTCAATATGGGTATATTAAAATTTACGGCATATCGTATATTTCCATTATCAACAACTAAAATATTATTGCTCAATGCCAGAGTTCCTCCATATTTGCCAGAAATACAATAATATCCATTACCCCTCTTTAGATCCAGACTACGCACAAGCGTTTTATTATCATAAAAAAAATCAACTCCTCCCAATTCATCTCCCCCCTCATACTTAGCACTGAAAGGAAGAGCATGAGGCATCCACTGAGTTGCATAGGAAAAAGCTATCCCCTCCAATGAATCTTTCACCATAGCATCAAATCCTTTTACCGAATTCCGAATCGTCAACAAATCGGAAACCGCTCTGCTAAAACGGGTACGCGGATGACGCCCTTTTACATTTTTATGAGTTGACAAATAAGCGACATTGAGAGGCAAAGTCGGCCTGTTACTAAATTCTGCAGCAGTCTTCTTTCCATTAAAATCATAAAAATTTATAACTATTCGAGAGCCAGGCATGCTTAAATCTCTACGTTGCCACATATCGTCTTCCAGCAAATCCCGACTTTTGGGTGGGTTAATCGCATACGCAACATATACTTGAGAAATGATACCCAAGACTCCCAATACTACTATTTTCAATAAATGCTTCATAATTTTATAAGATTAGGGTATTATTTGAATGTTGTGAAGTAAAAACTCTTTACCGCTTTTATCATCATACTCAAAACTTAGTACATGTTCTCTTGTTACCGTATCATCCAATATTACTTCCGGATACATATAATCACCCCAACCATCTTCAAAGTAAGTATTCAGTCTCTGACGTTTCCCATCAAGAAGTACATACACATTGGCAGCTTTCTGCCGATCAACAGTTCGGTTAAACATTATTGTTATCATAGAAGCCTTTATATTAAATGTCAGAGGAGTACCTTTATGCGTCGTGTACCATCCCCGCGAAGTTAACTGCCAATCAGGATTCCCCATCGGAGTAAAAGGATACATACCCGCTTGCTCATATCTATTTTGCGTTAACGGTGCAGGTAAATTTTCACCGTCATATATCTTCTCCAAAAAATCCACAACAAGATTTCGTATAATCTTATGCCCTCTATCATTAGGATGAACATCGTCTACAGCCAATTCACTCCAAAGCATGTTACCGGATTCTACTTCTGGATATAAAGCATCACGATAACTAATAAATGGAATATGATAATGATTACAAACATCCACATGGTACTCCTGCCATGATTTCCCTTCCATGTCCATCAAGCCTAAAGCCAAAACAGCAGGTTTTCCTTCTGACTTCAATATTTTACGTATTAAACCTTCATAGCTCGACTTCGCCCTCATTTCATCTCTATCATTCACGCTAAATTCGACAATCACAAAATCGGGCTTTGCCGTAAGCAAATCCTGATCAACTCTATGAGCCCCAAACACGGAATTAGTTGCCCCTATTCCCGCGTTCACAAAACGAACCTCCACATCAGGAAATTTCTCACGAAACCATTCAGCAACCAAAGGGGCATAAGCTGTCTTATAAAAGTCCGACGCTCTGGCACCGGCCGTTATTGAACCTCCAATAACTCCAATAGTTAATTTCTTATTTAGCTGTATCTTTTCAAACATTGTCTTTATTGGCAATGTAACATAGTCATTTTGCAAGCTTCGCCGATACCATTCCTCTTTCATGTTAACAGAGACTTGAGCTGAAACAGAAACACAAAAAACATAAATAAAAAACAAAGTCAATATTCTCTTCCAAAAAGAGACATATACTACAACAGTTTTCATTAGCATTTTATCATTTTAGTAAAAGGAATAATGAGGGCATGTCATACGTAAGCATGCCCTCGTGTTTCATAATTAATAATCAAGGAACCGAGATTTCAATAGTTTCTGTATAATTCCATCTTTCAGAACCCGTCAACTTCGCCCCAATCCTCATCCAATAGGTCTTTCCAGGATCAAGAGCTATAGTTTCAACAAATTCACGCCCGTCAACATAAGTCATCAGTTGTGGAGCTGATTTAAATTTTGAATATTGCTCCTCATAACCACCGACATTGAGTCCACCGCTCAGATACTTGGTACGACTCGAAATAATAACACCGGCTTTTTGAACCCTAATTGCCTTGTGATCATTATTACGATTCATCGTATATTTAACGGTGAGATTCGTGCCGTCCAATGAATGCTCCTCTGTCAATGAGATAAACGGAATCACATTAAAGTTTACCTCTACACGGGCTCCGGGACTCACCTCTATTATCTTCTTACTATCTCCAACAATATCAAAAGCACCATCAAATGGTTCTACTTCGTACGTTGCCACACCATAAGGAGAATTTTCATATTTCCTATCTGTATATCCAAACAACTGTTCCCAATTAAACGAACCATCCGGTTTTCCCTGAAAAGTTTGAGGTTGGGCGTCAGGTCCCCAACTCACTTCTTTAAACCGAATCTGAAATCCGTTAGGTTGTTCCGAATACATTGGTCCATTTGTTATATCATCGATTAACTGGCCATGAAAGCTCGCATTAGGGCCATCGTAATTATCATCGAAACTGCATGAGGTAAATGTGCAACTTACGATCAGGGTAAAGATACCCACTGTTATATTTTTAATATCCATAGTTCTGACAAATTTTAGGGTTAGTAGTAATTTGGGACGTATTTATCCAATTATAATAATACCTGGATAAAAAGCTCTTTTTAGGGTATTTAGAAGCTACGATCTTTTTGAACTTCCATTTATTGTTCGTTATGTCCCAATAAGGTTCCAAGCCTGAGCATGTAAAGTCATTGGACAGAGTTTCTTCCAATACGCGCCATCTCCGTTTACACCAAAAGACTTCATTTTCAAAAGCAAACTCACATGCCCATTGTTTACGAATATCAGGAATACTCAATTCCGAAACTTCCGGTAATCCGGCACGAGTTCTGACATCATTAAGTGCAGCTAATCCTATACCGTTCTCATCAATCCCAAGCTCTGCCGCGGCCTCTGCAGCAATAAGCAACACTTCTGCATATCTCATATCAATCCATGAAGTACTTTCCGGAGAAACATTGGCAATATCCGCTTCATTAATATACTTTCGAACCAGAAACCCTGTATGCGTTTCATCCTGAGTGTCCCCCATTCCATACTTTCCACGTATAGAATATGTTTTTCCATTTACTGTAACATTTCCGGTTCCATTCTTTACCTGTCCGTCAACAATAACTCCTCTACGAACATCAAAAGTCGAATTGTAAAAATTACAACCTGGAAAATACACCGTCCCACCCAGACGATAATCCCGACCTTTAAACATCTCGTCAAGGGTCGTATATTCTTCTGCTAACCATTCTCCTTGATTTACTGCTACTTTTGCAGATGTTCCGTCCAAATTATCATAAAGATCTATTAAATCAAGAGTCGGATTATCCATAGCCGGCCGGCCATAAGGAAGAGGTAGTCTGAAAACACTCCAATCATGAGTTCTTTTTTCTTCCAAATAATACTTCACAAAAATGGCTTCTTTATGTTTGTCCGGTTCTAAAAATAACTTAGCAAAATTAGTAGCCCCATCAGCATCCAAACCACGTGCTAATTCAAATTTATCGGCGGTAATAACTTCTTTGGCTGCATCGAATGCAATTTTATAATAATAGGAAGCCTGATCCGCCGGGATTCCACAAACCTGTTTGTTTGTATTAGGATCCCGATAATCGCCAATCCCCAAAATCGGACTGTTATAACGGGCAATACTTGCCGCATAAAGTGCCGATTGAGCTTTCAAAGTCAAAGCCACATACTTATTTATCCGCCCTTGCGCCTCAGAAACTTCTTTCAATCCTCCTGCAATAGCCTCATCAATCTCATTAATAATAAAATCCCAGATTTCCTTTTCAGAAGCGCGGGCAACCATCAAATCTTCTTTATCGGGATTATTCACATCCTGAGGTTCTGTAATAAGCGGTACTCCACCAAAACGTTTAGCCATTGTATAATAGTACCAAGCTCTAATCACTTTAGCCTCCGCCTTCCAAGCCTTTACCTGATCAGCTGTAAAATTGGAAGAATACTTATCTATCAGCTGCAAAAACTCATTGACATTTCTTACGGCAGAATAATCCCACCACAGATACCCCATGCCTCCATCTATTCTTTCACCATTATTATCTATCACATCAAGAGATTCTACTGCAACACCATAACCTGTATAATATTCAAATTGATCCCAATGAACATAAGGATCATAAGAACTGGTACATATCTGAAAATCTTCAAATAACATCTGAGAATAAAGCTTTGCGAAATGAGCAGTGATAGAAGATTCTGTTTCATATGCTTTTTCTTCCGGAATAATATTTACCGGAGATATATCCAACACATCACAAGACATTACACATGATGCAAGGAATGCGCAACAGTAATATTTCAAATTTCCTGTATTCATAATAGTAGTATTTAGAATGTTAGATTTACACCAAAATTAAAATTCATAGCCATAGGATACTTATACTGTTCCGGCATTTCCGGGTCCAGTTCTTTAATATTAGAAAATGTCAACAGATTATAAGCATTGGCGTATACTCTTAATTTCTGGATTCTGACTTTATTCAATAACATCCTTGGTAAGGAATAACCAATTTCAATGTTTTTCAAACGAAGATAAGATGCATTCCGAATACGACGTTCATCATCCCAAACGTTTGGTAGAAAACTCCATTCGGCACGGGCACGAGGATATTTGCCTGCTATCCACTGCCCACTGTCGTCTTGTCTCCAACGGTCTGTCCACATCTCCAAAGCACCGGCACTTCCCCCATATACCAATGGATTTCTTAGAAACTCTTCATAACTTACCGCATATTTGGCTGCACCATTGAAAACCATATTCAAATCAATACCTTTATATTCGGCAGAAACAGTAAAGCCATACACAACTTTTGGAACATTATTTGTAAAAATCGGAACTAAATCAGTCCATTCAGAAACCCACCCGTCACCATCAACATCCAGATGCCAATAGTCACCAAGCCCCGTCTGAGCCATTTGCGAAGTTCCTTGATGAAGTACTAAATATTTTACTTCATCCTCACTCATAATCTGCCCGCCTAAAACATGCCCCCATTTTATATCATTCCATCTATTATTCTGATTATTTTTCCAATTATCAAAAGAGTTCACGGCCCGAGCCTGCTCTACATGTTTATTTTTAGTACGGAAGATATTCAAATTGGCAGACACAGTATATCTAAAATCATTAATTCGATTGGTATGAGAAAGGGACATTTCCCAGCCTCTCGTCATATCGCTATTCAAATTTTCCTGGGGCATGCTTGTCCCTGTGGTTTGGGGAATAGTCCCCACTCTTGTAGCCAGCAAACCGTTCCTGTTTCTTTGATAAAGTTCAACCGTTCCGGATAACATTCCTTTCCATAAATCAAAATCAAGTCCTAAATTATAAACATCGGAAGTATACCACGTCAGATCCGGATTTACCGCTCCCTTATTCACAATTCCTGGTATTAACTGATTATCAAAAACATATCCGTTATCCGGATATATGTAACCAGCTGCCCAATTGAATTTAGCAGCACCGTCATCTCCAAGTTTACCATATGAAGCTCGAATTTTTATATTATCAACAAAAGATAAAGCATCTACATTTTTAATAAAAGATTCTTCTGATATTCTCCATCCAATCGAAACACTGGGAAAAAATCCCCAACGATGTCCTTTGGCAAAGGCTGAAGAGCCGTCATAACGAAAGCTTCCCTCAATCAAATACTTACCGGCATAATCATAATTCACACGCCCTACAAAACCCTGATTAGCCTCTTTTACAGGGGTAGTCCCCCAAACTTTCTGATCCTCTTCCAGCCCGGCGAACAGTTCATCAACGCTATCCATTGCATAATATCGAAACGCACTAAATCCCGATGGATTATCATTCTTCTGCTGCTCAAACAAAGCCAATATCTTTAGATTGTGAACGTCGTTGAAACTCCTTTCATAAGTAAGCATTGCCTGCAAATTATTAACCCAACGATCATCATATTCCTGTTTCAAGTTCGTTCTTGGTACAACCTGATGTTTCATCAATTCACCTTGAGCGTCATAGCTATACAAATCCAACGCCTTTTGCCAACGCTTACCAGTCATCTGATATTCTTCAAAAGCATATATAAACTTAGCTTGTAGCCCCTTTATAAAAGGCACATCCCACGACAAGCTTAAATTTGTATTAAAATGCTTATTCGCATAATTTGCATATCCCACAGCGTCTGTTCGGCTGCTGGCCAATGGATTATTAGAAAATTGCTTCAATTTCAAATAATAGCCTTTCTCATCGTCTGCCATCAAAGAGGTCAAAACATTTCCGTTTTCATCTACCGGCTGAATACCCCAGATGTCTTTATAAATTTCACCATCATACGGAGCATTTTTATTATCACGCATATAAGCCATATTAACACTGGCTGTAAATCCGTATCCTAAATCTGCGGAAATATTGGAACGCAAATTATAACGGTCATAAGATAAATCACCCGATTTATATAATCCATATTCTTTCATATAGTTAGCCGACAGAAAGTACTGCACCCTATTATTTTGACCAATAGATCCGGAAACAGAGAGATTATGATTCATAATCGGATTACTATTCCTCATCACCTCATCGTAGACATCAAGTCCGGGAGTGTTTCTAATTTGTTCCAACTGTTCGTCATCATATAAAGCAGCAACAGGATTTAGCATATTCCTGTTTATGTCATTTTTCAACAATGCATAATCATATGCTGACATTGGTTTATTCAAATTAATCAATTTTGAAAACCCCATATTCATCGAATATTCGATAGTTGGCTTCCCATCCGTATTCGCTCCCTTTCTTGTAGTAACCAACAAAACACCGTTGCCAGCTTTCATTCCATATACAGAGGCGGAAGCGTCTTTTAGCACTGAAACATTTTCTATTTCACTTGCGCTCAAACGATTAAAAACATCCATAGAAGAAATCATACCATCGATAACTACCAATGGTTGTCCTAATCCTCGTATATTTATATTGGTATTAAATGCCCCCGGTTCCGCACTGTTTTGCCGCACGGCAACGCCCGACAACTTACCGGTAAGCATATTCTGCGTATTAGAACTGAAAGCAACATTCATATCTTTCCCGCTAACAGCATCTACAGAACCCGTAATTGTAGCTTTTTTCTGCGAACCATAACCAACTACCACGACCTCATTTAACTGTTTGGCATCCTCTTCCAGGATAATACTCAATCGCCTGTTATCAGTTATTCGCACCTCTTTATTTTTATAACCAATATACGAAAAAACCAATACATCATTTTTATCCGCTCTCAACGAGAAACCGCCTTCCAAATCAGAAGTTGTTCCGGCAGATTTGCCTTTAATCAGTATAGATACTCCTACCAGAGGCTCTCCGGATATATCGGTAACCCTCCCCGTAATCGTATAGGACTCCATTGAAAATGCCGACACCGTAACTGTCGAAAAAATTAGAACACTAATTAAGAATAAATTAACATAAACATACCTTAGTAGACTGTGCATATGAAATATTTTTTTAATTATACTTTATTTATTACTTGATAAAAAATAGTTAATATACACCTATTAAGGTGGAACAAAATTTACAAATGTTTTCATAAATATTCAATTTAAAATTAATCATAGGTTTTCTATCCGTTTTCCATCTCATCTATATTTTTCGAAATATGTCTTACAACAAAATAAAATAGAGCTTGCAATATTGTAACCAAAGGCAAAGTAAAGATCAAGGCCGCATTATCAGAGATTGCATAAGTTATAAAAATGAATGTTCCGCATCCTAAAAGACGCCCTATATACAATCCGCATTCATGACTAAAAATATAAGAGTATTCATTTCTATTTTCAATATCTTTCAGAAAATCAATCACTCGCATCTGTAATGGGAAATAAGCAAGGTCGAACATAGGTCTTGCAACAATCATCAACAACAAAAAGATAAAAACCGATACCACATTGAAATAGATCGAATTTATTAAAGTTCCTATTACAAACAGTAAAACTGCTACTGCATATATCCGTAAACGGTGTTCTGGTTTGGAAAAACGTCCTATCATATACATTAATAATGCCGTCAAGAGTGAACTTACACTCTGTACAATACCCAAAGTCCCCTCATCGCCCACAATTTTCATAATCAGCATGGCAGGAGCAGTCACGATAAACCCTTGTACCAGACCTTTTGACGCCGCAACACATAACATTTTGTACCACAACATATTGTACCTGAAATATACAAATCGCGCTTTAGCCGGTTTGCGATACGTACCATTCGTTACAAGAATTGAAGCAAAAACCGTTATAACAATCACAATATAAATAACCACCTGATAAGCCGAATTTATATTCTTGAGCCATGATATGCCTTGGGCGGACTGAATAAACCACCCGACACTCACAGGAACAACTACAAAAGTCAATGTATTAAAAAAAGTCTCCAAGCCATAGTAATAATTCCTATTTAAGTCGTTTGTGCAAATTAAAACCAAATAATCCCGGTTCGCCCAAAAAAAGCCGAACGACATTCCCATCACAAGGCCGGCAATGGCAATTCCAACAAAATTCAGTTCTGGTAAAGAGGTCATTATCAACATCGACACACCACTTAACAGCATCCCAAATGCATAAAGTTTACCCGGATTTATTTTATTCAACAGATACCCATTTATCAAAAATGTAACAGGGATACCCGAATATACCGTTAACTGATATGTCATTACCCTACCCACATCCGAAGAATTACGCATGATATAAGCCGCTACAAAAATATCCACAACAGGCAGGACAAATGCATATAACAAAGAAGTAAGTAGCAGAATTCTCGTGTTTTTAGGCTGGCTAAAGAATAGTTTTATCTCGTTCATCAGTGCAAATATTTAAATGATTATCAAAAACCAAGAGACCTTAAAATTGAAGTAATTGAAGCTTTTGCTCCACAAATGACTTCATCCGCCGCACCATAATAGATTATCAGTTCATCCCCATTTACCAATTGTCCGTTTGTGAAAATAACATCACCGAAAAATCCCATTTTCTCATAAGAAGTCTCCGGCTCCATAATCGGGCTTTCCGAACGTGCAATCACCACAGACGGATCGTTTATATCAAGTAATAATGCACCTAAACAATATCTATTCTCTATAGTTGCTCCGTGGTAAATCACTAACCATCCTTTTTCTGTCTTGACAGGAGCACATCCTGCTCCCAATCTTGCACTATCAAATTTACCAGCACGCGTACAAGCTATGCATTTATGATTGCCCCAATGTACTAAATCCGGAGATTCGGCAATCCACATGTAATTACCTCCAATTTCCGGACTACTGGGCCGATGGAGAGCATAATACAGACCATTTATTTTTTCTTCGAAAATAGCGCAATCTTTATTATGCGGTGGAAAAATAAGGCCCAACTCTGTATAGTTGCCCCAATCTTTTGTCTTTTTCAGTCCAACCCCCACCCCTTTAGAAGATACAGAAGTATACGTCAAATAGTATTCGTCGCCTATCTGCGTAACACGGCAATCTTCGATTCCGAAAGAACTGTATTCATTGTTTCCAAACAATCTATTGGTACCCTCCAATACAGAAAAATGAATGCCGTCATCGCTAAAAACCGGACATAAATGTGAGATGGTCGTCAGATAATCTTCACCTCTGAATGTTATCACACGAGGATCTGTCCAATTCAGTTCCGGATCTTTTTTAGATATTTCCATTATCTCTATACGATTCAAATCATCCAATATCGGAAAAGAGATGAAATTCTCCTTTTGTAAAGGACGCTCGGCAACACGTAATAAAAGACCTATTTTATTTCGGAAATAGAAAACTCCCGGATTAAGCAAACATTCAATTACCAAACCCTCCATACTTGGTTGAATATCCCGAGGAGTTAATATCGGATTCTGGGCAAAACGGATAAATAGCGGTTCTGTATTATTCATAATAATTCTGTGGGTTAAAAAATTAGATATGCAAAGAAAGGCATATAAAAAAGAATAGAAGTACACTAAAACAACAAACAAGTATACTATATTAACACCCCATCCAAACACACTAAATAGTGCACAAATTCGGCATACAAAAGAAAAATCCAATATTACAGTACACAAAACAAGAGAGAAACAAATACTCCAACCCTAAATACCATCATTTTCATTCACATTACAAAATTCCGAATCAAGTTCAATCATCAAATATTTTTCAGCATTAGCACAACAGTGTACACTTCTGTAATTACAGGATACACTGAATTACAGCACACGGCATATCTTTGCAAGCAAAACAATCTTATTATTATGAAAACTATTACAAAAAAAATCCGGGTACATAGCTTATTTGTATTACTGACATTCTTATTAGTCCACATGTCAGTCTTTGCCGGTACAAGCAGAATCTATACAGTGGACATATCTATATTGAATGAAGAAGAAACAGCTGCCATTCTCAGTTTACAAGGTTTAGCAAATAGGGAAAAGCCACAAATACTCGTTCTGCCCAAGGACAAAGGAGGATTTAGTGGCGGAGGATACAAATTCCAGGATACAAACATGCAGCGTGACGGCTTGGCCGCACTTTCACAAGAAACATTAGACAAGTATGCGTCTTTAGAAGATGTTTGGGAAGAATACTACACCCAAACCTATGATTACACATTCGAGTCAATTGGCTTTGAAGAGGCATTCAACACTTTTTCGTCTTTATATAAAGGATGTATAAAATATGAAGGCATCAATGCAGCAGCAGGTATTGCAATTGCAACAACAGTATGCGGAGTTTCAGATGCTATTCCAATCACCCAGTCACTTCTCAACAAATATCCGGTTTTCAGGAATTGTACTATCATTAAAGACCTGACTGCATTCAATTTTAAAAACAGAAAAGAGGCACATCGTTGGGCAATCGATAAATATCTGGATCAAACCTCTAAAGATTATGCCTACTCATACTGGCAACACGAACGTAATCTTTATACAATAGATTATGCTGTCGCCCATAAAACATTCGCTTTCTTATTATCATTTGCCAGTGCAAAAAATCCTCAAGGTGGTACCTACGATCAAGAAGAAGCAGATATGCTGGATGAGATTTTCGCACACTTGAATCCGGGAAGCATCATTCTGGGCTGGGGAGAATCAGAAGAATACATCATACAAGCTCGCTGCGGAGAAGGAGGGCATGCGTTAATTTGCACAAATGTTTCCCCAAACTTATCTTTTCATGCAGCAATACCAACCAACATCAAAAGCCTAAAGCAAAAAAGACAACTCGACGAAAATAGCGTTACTGTTGAGAACAAAATATATATCACCTTTAGTATTAACGAAGGAGACACCTATAAATCAATAGGAAATCTAATGATGGATGGTGCATGGTTGCACGAGAAAAGAGGCCAAATAGCATTTAATTGGCCCACCAATCCTAAAATATTGCATATGCTCCCTGGCTTGGCCCAATATTATTATAACAGTATGACTGATAATGATTACTTCACGGTACCGACTTCCGGTATAGGATATTTTGATGCAACTCACTCTACAGAAGAAGCACGCAGCCTATACGCAGCCAAGAGCAAAGAGGTAGCAGAATACGCAGATTTACACTATATCGACGTATGGTGGAACGGTTTTCAAGGTAATGACAAATGGCTTCAAAGCATGGGGATGAAAGGATATACCTCTTGGACGGATAAGCAGCAAGTATGGTATTTCTCAGCCATTCCACGCATCGAAAGTGAATTATATTATGATTTATACTATCCCCCTACCCGAAGAAAAGCCGCCAATATGGCTACATACATAAAAAGTCAGACTGAGTCTATTACAGACAGACCTTGGTTCGTACATGTATATGCATGCGATCCCACCTTTGCTGCAGAAGTCATGAACAATCTCCCGGCTGACCGTTTCAAGGCAGTCTGTATGGATGAATTCTTTGCACTGGCCATAAAAGCTAAAAACAAAGTCCAAGGTCGAAAAATTATGAAAAACCCAGAATTAATGCAGCAACTAATTGATGACGTTGACAATAGTAGCTTCATAGAAGAGTTTGTGACTCCTTCCAAATGGACCGTACATGACGCCACTTATGAAATTAAAGATGGAGAAATGATCATAACAGCAACCGGTACCAATTATTTCTCATTACTTTATAGGGATGGCAATCGATTCAAAATAAACAAATATCCTATATTGGCGGCCAAAATCAACCAATTCCCATCAAGTGATAATAATAACATATCCTGGCTTATCAAACTTAATGACGGGAACGGAGACATCGTTCTAAACGGAAAACCAGAGTATCAACTTAAAAACTATCCGAATGTATATGCATGGGATATAAAGGCATTAAGTAATTGGGATGGAACTAAAGAAACAAATCTACAATTTGTTATTGAATCGACAAATGGTGAAGCGAATGATCTGAAAGACATACAAATGAAGTATGACTGGATTAAAACATATGAAAGCATGAATGCTTTGCTATCAGATTTAGATAACCAAACCGGTATAATTAACAATCAAGCATCTGATTCAGATATTAAATATACAATAAGCCAAGGGATACTGAGAGTCACAAAATACTCCAATATAATCGAAAATTTAGCAATTTATGACACAAGAGGTTCTAAAATGAAGCAATCTACCAAACAAAATGATATTGACATTAATGGTTTAATTCACGGAATATACATACTAAAAATCAATAATTTACATTCTATTAAAATTTCTATTTAGATATAAATCAACATTTGTTTCATTTAAAAGTATAATATTATGAAAAAAAGAATTACATCAATTGTAATGTTTGTCATGGTATTCATGGCAAACAATCTTTCTGCTCAGATCTCAAATTATTTCAGTAGTGAAAACGATCTTATCGGTTTTAAAGGAGCACAAAGTGACCTTTCAATAGAAAATGGCAAGTTAAAGATGCAAATAACCGGGGGTTGGTGGGGAGTTGCCAGTTATGAACCGGAAGAAGGTGCCAATTGGGATTTTGACAAGTACAAATTTGTGGCTGTGAGAGTAGGTAATAAAACACAAGGTACCATCCAGTTTAAATTTTACGACGGAGATACCACCCCATTCGTCAACGGCAAAGATGATGAAGCAATACCTGTAGATGATGGTAGCGGAGATCAGATTTATGTGTTTGATTTAAGTGAAATGGGATTTTCAGGAGTTACTCATTTTGTGAATTGTCAGATAGCATTTGAAGGAGTCGGTCCGGAAAACGTTTTCTATTTTGATTGGATTGAATCTTTTGCCGACATTGACTCGGCATACGAATTCATCGGTAAAGTATTAGAAGGTTGGGATCCAACCCCTACAGGTATCCAATCTGTTTCAAAAGAAACGATACAAATACAAGGTATAGAAAATGCCATATCCTTCAGTAACATGTATAAAGCGGAATCTGCACAGGTATATGATACTGCAGGAAGACATATAGCCCAAGCAACCGTATATAATAGTGACATCAAAAACATAAAAAAAGGCTTTTATATCGTAAAAATAGGAGATCAGACCCATAAAGTAATCGTGAAATAAATATATTTGCAATTCTGAAGTTAAGAGACGAAATAGAATAAGAATATCGTCTCTTAACCTCTATTTCTCGTCTCTCGTATAATAAAGCTACTTCATGACAAAAACAACCACATATCAGGTTTATTATACCACAGCAAAATTCATTTTGCTGATTTGTGTTGCTTTCTTAATCCCCATATGCGTATATGCGGACAACAAATATGTACAATTCACAAACACTTCTGGACTATCAAACAGCGCAATAAACTGTATTTGCCAAGATTCAAGTAAAGTGATGTGGTTGGGAACATGGGATGGTCTAAACGCTTTTAATGGTAAAGAATTTACAATTTACACCCCCAGCCTTGCGAATACAAACGCTATAAGTAATAATATTATCCGAAATGTTATCGAACAAACAAAAGGTATCATTTGGATTACCACCGATCATGGTATCAATCGGATGGATACTTATAACTCCTCTTTCTCCCACTTCTATTTTGGATATGAAAAAATCTATCCTGCATTACCAGAAATATACTCGATTGCCAAATCATCAGACAATACTATTTTCTGTGCAGTCTTTGAATGGGGACTATCATTTTACAAAGAAACAGAACAAGACTTTTATACAATAAATAGCCCATTTATAAAAACTCAAGATATAAAAGATATTAAGATCGACGCAAAAGATAACATTTGGGCTCTACATAAAGACGG
Source organism: uncultured Odoribacter sp. (assembly GCA_905193145.1). The sequence continues at coordinate 28,172 of CAJJNP010000005.1, forward strand.
AACCATCGATATTATAGAATGGAATAAAGATACAAAAGGAAATGTAGTAATCCAGCATAGTTCAAAAATAGAGTTATCTGACATCAATACATTATATTGTAATAATGAATATATTATTGCCCTTGATAAGCACAAAAATATATTTACTTTTGACACCAACACAAAAAAAATTATATTCACTTATAATCTGAAAGATATAATCCCTACCGGAAGTATCAATAAAATAAGTATCATCAATCAAGAATTATATATCGCTCCTTCCACAGGTAGCTATTTCACCCTATCCATGTTCTCTAATACCCCTCCTTTATTCAATGATGAATTAAAAGGTATAAAAGTAACTTCCTTCTATCAGTCAGATCAAGATATTCTATGGATAGGTACAGACGGCAGTGGCATCTACACTGTCTACAACAAGAGCCAAATGTTCAAAACGGTAAATATTAAAAAAGAAATGCATATGGTCAGATCTTTTTGCGAGGACCATGCCGGAAACTTATGGATTGCAACCAAAGGGGGAGGCGTAGCCATGTTGGGCAATTCCAAAGATTCAGATTTCAAAATTACAACGGAATACAATACAAACAATGGGCTACTTAATAACGATGCCTATGTCATAAAAGAGGGATTCGATGGAGATCTATTCATTGGAACAGACGGGCAAGGGCTCAATATCCTTGTAAACGGACATTTATCCACATTAAATCTAAAAAATATATATTCCGAATCTTCCGGACAAAAAATATTTTCCGGTACTTATGCCATCCATTGTTCCGAAAAAGATTCTACTCTGTGGTTAGGAACAAGTGAATATGGACTTATCAGAATAAAGATACAAAAACAACAGGATAAAACATACAAAGCCATTAGCTACAAACAATATATACATCAAAAAAACACTTCCAACTCTCTGACCAACAACGTTATTTATGCAATAATACCCGATGGAAACAATCATCTATGGATAGGAACAAGAGGAGGAGGCCTCAACTATTTTAACATCTCCCAAGAAAAATTTATTTCATATCAACATATACCCGAAAACAGTACTTCTTTAAGCAATAATGATATTTTATCCCTCTATCAAGAGGATAATGGCGATCTATGGATCGGAACAAGTGCAGGATTGAATTTATTAAAAAAGGAAAAACGGGAACAAGGTCATTTTATTAGATATGACTACACCGTCAATCTCCCCAACAACACTGTTCATGGCATCATCAATGATAACAAAGGAAACATTTGGGTCAGCACCAATAAAGGAATTGCCAAAATCAATAAAGGGAATAACCAAATAACGGCATATTATCAAAGAAATGGATTACAAAACAATGAGTTTTCCGATGGAGCATATTATAAAAGTAAATTCAATAATTATATTTTTTTCGGAGGAATATCCGGATTTAATTATTTCAATCCGGAGCAAATTTCTTTAAGCAACTATGTGCCTAACTTCCAAATATCATCTTTTAAAATTTTCAATACCGAAATCAACATTCATGACAGAATTAAAACAGGAAAAGACGGAATAGAACAACTTATCCTTAATTATAAAGAGAATGTATTCAGTATTAACTTCTTAGCAATGGACTTCATCCAAAATGAGAACTGTGAATACAAATATCTATTGGAGGGTATCGATAAAGACTGGATTTTTAATGGTAATCATGGCTATGCAAACTATGCCAATTTGAAGCCTGGTGAATACAAATTGCTCATTTATTATACCAATAGTGACAAAGTATGGGTACAAAAGCCATATGCCCTTCATATCAAAATCAACCCACCTTATTGGCAAACACCATTTGCCCATTGTATCTATTTCATTCTTTCATGCATATTCATCTATTTCACTTATATCATTGTCAAGAGAAAATTCAACAAGAAAAGAAAATTACTCATAGAAAAGCTTGAACGTCAGGAGTTAAAAAACATACATGAGGCAAAACTTCGTTTCTTCACAAACATAGCCCATGAATTTTATACCCCAATCACTCTAATTTACGGTCCATGTGAAAGGCTTTTGGATTACCACAACAGCGATGAATATATAAGAAAATACACAAATATCATTCTCTCAAACGCTGAAAGAATGAAACACCTTATATCTGAATTAATGGAATTTAGAAAAATAGATCGTGATCTCATGACCATCGCTCCTAAAAGAATCAATATAACCCGTCTAATAAAAGAAATAAGCAGTAAATTCCAAGAAATAATAGAAGAAAACTGCATTAATTTCACTATCAATATGCCTCAATCTGATGTTTACTGGATAAGCGATGAAAGTTCCATAGAGAAGATCCTCTTCAATATTATTTCAAATGCTTTTAAATATACTCCACAAGAAGGATATATAAAAATTAAAATCTCGGAAAGAGACAACCTTTTAACATTTGAGATCACCAATTCAGGCAAAGGTATCAAACAAGAAAACATAAATAAGATTTTTGACCGGTTCAAGATTCTTGATGATTTCGAAAATCAAATAGAAAAAGGAAATGTTGGAAGAAACGGAATAGGACTTGCTTTGACAAAGTCATTAGTAACCCTATTGGATGGAAAAATCAAAGTAGAAAGTACTTTGGAGGAACACACTACATTTTACATCGAACTTCCATTGCTGGAAGAGAAAAAATCCAATCCGCAAGCAAAAGAAGAAGAATTGCCCATTTCACCGGAGATATCCAAAGAAATCATACAATTGCAATCACGAAATGACAACAACGAACCCATTATATTGATTGTTGATGATGAAAAAGATATCAGAACTTTAATACAGGAAACCTTATCCACAAAATACATCAACATTATTCAAGCTTCTAATGGAATTGAAGCTTTGAATTTGATGAAAACAAAGCGTCCGGACCTTATTATTTGTGACATTATCATGCCAGAAATGGATGGAATAGAATTCGCTCGGGAATTGAAAAGTAACATATTCACGAGCCATATACCCATCATTTTCCTTTCTGCCAAAAACTCAATCGAAGATCAGATACTGGCAGAAGAAAGCGGATCGGATACATATCTCACAAAACCATTCCACCCTAAACATATATTGGCTAAAGTAGATAATATCATTGATAAGCACAAACAATTACAAAAATATTATCTTTCATCCGCCACTTCTTATGAATTATTGGATAATGGAAATCTTATTCATAAAGAAGATAAGGATTTTTTCAAGAAAGTCATAGATTTCATAGAACAAAACATTGAAAACGAAGATCTATCCGTTCCATTAATTTGTGACAAAATAGGAATCAGTAAAATGACTTTCTATAGAAAGACCCGAAAAATATTAAATCTGACACCCTCTGATTTTATAAAGAATATAAAATTAAACCGGGCTATAGTTTTGCTAAAAACAACAAACTTCACTGTCCAAGAAGTTATATTCAGATGTGGTTTTAATAATAGATCCTATTTCTACAGAGAGTTCTTCAAATTATATAATATGACTCCTAAAGAATACAAGGACAAACATAATATTAAAGAAAATGAACATAAAATGAATAGTACCGATATTGATTCTGCAAATAGTCATCTTTTGTAGTAACCTATTTACGCAATCCCCTTCAAAGAAAACATAGCACCGTGAATTTACAAACTATCAGTTGGTAAAGACGATTTACTCCATAAAGTCCAAGTTAACTATCCATTTCAAGCTCATCGATATTATTATCACATTCCATTCTCTATATCCAACAAAACATCGAAATCATTATATATCTCAACTAAATTGACTGTTCTCATCTAATCTGAACATTTAAGAATTTATCTTCTCCAATTTCAAAAATGAAAGTTAATAGTCTCCTCTATAAGCTAAGTAGTCTGAAAAATTAAGATAACTTTCCTCTAAATTTGTTCTTTATCGTCTTCCATCCCCATAAATTGTAATGATATATACCATTATCCATAAAAATGGAAGAACAAAAGTTTTTTATCCATTATTCATAAACTAAAATTAGAAAATATGAGACAAGATGATTTCGTGAACTTCATGCGTGCAACTATTTGTAAGTTTGAACAAAGCAATAGCTATGGAACAGCGCATATATACAAAAATAGCCTGAGCAATCTTATTGCATTTTATCGTACCGACAGGATACCATTTAAGAAAATAACTCCAGAGTTACTGAAAGGATTCGAGTTCTACTTAAGACAGAAGCAGCTCAGTTGGAATACCGTCTCCACTTACTTGCGCACAATCCGGGCAACTTATAATCGGGCTGTCGACAGGCACTTGGCACCCTATATCCCGCGATTATTCAAACAAGTATATACAGGTACACGTGCAGATCGGAAAAAGGCACTGAACGCCAAGGAAATGGCGCAAATATTTCAGAGTTGGAAAAACCGGGATATATCGGAGACACACTCTCGCACGCACGGTCTGTTTATCCTCATGTTCCTACTTCGTGGTTTACCTTTCGCAGACCTGGTAAACTTGCATAAGAAAGACCTAAACGGAAATACAATCTCTTACCGGCGTCGCAAAACCGGCAGGCAGCTAACCATTGACATCCCCCGGGAAGCATGGGCTATTTTAAATGAATACATGGATACCGATCCTCACTCTCCCTACCTATTTCCATTTCTGACGGGTAAAGAGGGCAGTATAGAATCCTACCGTGAATACCAATGGGCCTTACGTACTTTCAATCAGCAGCTCAATCAACTCAAAGGAATACTGCATTTGAAAACTCATTTAAGCTCTTATACGGCCCGCCATACATGGGCTACCTTGGCCTATTACAATGAAATCCATCCGGGAATCATCTCGGAAGCAATGGGACACTCATCCATAACAGTCACGGAAACCTATCTAAAACCCTTCAATGCAACGAAAATAGATGATGCCAACAGGAAAGTCATCTCATCAATAGCACAGCATCGTTTGGTGAATTAATTATGACACATTACTTTGTAGGTAACAGAGTTTATTTTTGTCACAAAGATCAATATATTTTTCGTAAAAGCAAAATAAACATCACATTTTTTTATCAATGCGAGGAAACACTATTCAAATATCAATTATTTAACAATATTCTCCCCAAAAATTAAGTGGAGTTTTTCTGCAAAAGCAAAAAAGAGTTCTCTCCATATTCATTCCGATAAATATGGATCACATCGCTATGACATTTACTCTACATCAAACAATAAATCAATTGAAACAGTAGTCTCTCTAAACGCTTTCAGAGGTGTATTTTATCATTATTCCGTTACCTACAAAGTAACAGAAGAGCACAGCCCAAAATACATTATCAATACAGAAAAACAAAACAAGTGGTTTATGACAAAATGGTTTGGTAATTTTTTATTTTCAGAAAACAGAAATGAGTACATTAGAATTGCGTTTGAGTACAATTCTACCCCATGGCGGGTTTACAATTTGGCACATAGATCAAAGGCCCGTAGCAGAAAAGAGGAAAGAATCCTCATGGAACTGAAGGAAAGAGGCATAATCACAGTTATTCGCCTTTTCTGATCAAAAAGGATTACCAAAAGAGTGGGACCATTTTCTTTATACTCTTCATCTCAAGTATTTGACATGCCCACTCTATTTGGTAATTTACATAAAACATTTATAAAAAGAGACTTGATACGAAGGTCTTTTAAAAACCGTTTTGAGAATTATAATTCCGATTCTTAAAACTTATTTAAACTTTGCCCGGCATTATTTTAAGAAGAGAACTTAAAAACAAACCTTTAACACGACCTTAAGAGTTATACTATTCTTATCAATCACAATAGATCTTTATACAGATAAGCAGTAGCTTTCATTTAAAACGAACATTAAACTCTTACTACAACAACATCCGGATGTTCTTATATAAAACATGGGGATGTATTCATGCACAACATCCCCATGTTCTGTATGACAACATGGGGATGTTTTTAGAGTGTAAAAAAAGAAAGGAAGAAATCCTGTGCAAAAGTTTATTCCATTTCCAACGTACCGAAGAAGTCCGGACGGTGAAAATCCGGTTGTTCTATCTCTATCGGATTCCAAGAAAGAAAATGCGGAGTTTGAAGTTCATCGCCGCATTTATAGAAATTAGCTTTGATCTCCTTTCCATCCAACGAAGTTATCTGATGTTTAAAGAACACAGTATAAGGAACAACCAAAGCGACCTCCCAGGTCACCTCCTCTACACGCTCTTCAAAGGGGGTACGTCCGAGACTTGACCAACGCTGTATCTGCGCTGTAACATCCGCAGGAGCATGTTCGCGATTGTTCCGTTGAGGTCCCACTCCCACAAGAACAGTACCGATACAATTACATTCAATGTTATAGTAGATTCCGTCGCCGGCCGGAATAGAGAAGAACTCCACACAGGAATCCGTCCACACCGATCCATTATCTTCGCCATAACGGGCACGCACACTGGCTTCCGTTACCTTGAAATGCAGTAAAATGGCATCCTCCGTATGAGCAACCCGGAATTCGACTTTCGGGCAATAAGGATATTCGTTCCAATTCACTTTGCTGACAGGCTGGAAACCGATCTTTTCTTCATCCAGCAATTTGGGAAGTGAACTGACTTCCACATTAGCTACACTAATTTTTTTTACTTTCATGGCTTCTTGTATTTCTATAAGTCAAACAAAAGTAATATATTTGTGATTAGTTTCACCTTAAACCCGATAAAAAGTGAAAAAATTAATTCTTTTATTTTTAATTATACTGAACATAGCCACGGTTCTTGCTCAAAAACAAAACATCACTTTCAACCATTTGACCACCGATGACGGTTTATCACAATTCTCTGTGAACAGTCTTTACGTGGACGAGCAAGGGGTACTTTGGATCGGTACGCGTGAAGGATTAAATCGTTACAACGGTAGCGATATTAAAACTTTCAAGCTACAGAAAAACAATCCGAACAGTCTGTTCTGCAATACAGTACTTCGTATTACGGGCGATCAGCAAGGAAAGGTCTTTCTGTTGTGTACGGAAGGTGTTGCCGAATTCGATCTAATCACGCAGAAATTTACAACACTTCTGCAAGGGAACGTCACCAGTATTTACTTCAATAAACGTCTCTTTATCGGAAAAAAAGACGAAGTATACGTATACAACAAAGAGACACGGAATTTCGACCTTTCCTATCATCTGGCGGGCAAAGACATCTCTATTTCCTGCCTTCACCTCGACGATGAAGGTAGTCTGTGGATGGGAACCGATAACAGTGGGGTCTACAAATTAGACAAAGAAAAAGTACTCACTCATCCCATTGAAAAAGGGAATACAACGAGTATCTATCAGGATTCCTCAGGCGAATTATGGATAGGGAGCTGGGAATACGGATTATACCATGTGGACAAAGACGGTGTTATACACAACATGCGCCACGACCCGCAAAATCCCAACAGTGTTGCATCCGATTTTGTAAGAGATTGCTGTGAAGATAATAACGGTAACATATGGATAGGTACCTTCAAAGGGCTGAACCGTTATCAGAAAAGTATCGGGCGCTTCGACAATTATGTAGCAAACAATGATACGGAAAGCCTTACACACTCCTCTATCTGGTGTATTGTAAAAGATGCCCAAGGAACTTTATGGTTGGGTACTTATTTCGGAGGTGTCAATTACTTTAATCCGGAATACGAAATTTATACCCGATACAAGGCAACCGATACAGAACAAGAAGGATTGAGCAGCCCCATCATCGGCCGTATGATAGAAGACAAGAACGGAAACTTGTGGATATGCACAGAAGGAGGCGGCGTGAACGTTTATGACAGAAAAAAAGGAATTTTTCAATGGTTCCGCCATGAAGAAAGAAAAAATAGTATCTCACACAACAACGTCAAAGCGATCTATTATGATGAAAAGGCAGAAAAGATGTGGATAGGCACTCACTTGGGCGGACTCAACAAGCTGGATTTGCGCACCAATACCTTCACCCATTACCGGATGAAAGAAGACGATCCGAATTCATTACCTTCGGACATTATCCGGGACATAACCCCCTATCGCGACCAACTGATTATAGGTACCCAAAACGGAGTATGTCTTTTCGATCCGGCAACAGGTATCTGCCGGCAACTATTTAAGGATACCAAAGAGGGACAAGCCATAAGGATGGTAGCAGATCTTTTTATGGATAAAGACAGCACGTTATGGATTGCCGCGACGGGCGAAGGTGTATACAGCTACCGTTTCGATACCGACCTGTTAACCAACTATCGTCACGACCCGGAAATATCCGGTAGTCTCAGCAACAACAATGTAAACAGCATTATGCAAGACAGCCGAGGCCGTCTGTGGTTTTCCACCTCCGGTAGCGGACTTGATTTGTATCATAAGGAAAACAACAGTTTCGAGAACTTCGACATGCAGAAAAACGGGCTCTCCAGCGATTGTGTTTATGAAGTGTGCGAATCCTCTTTTGAACAAAACAGTTTGCTGCTCATTACCAATCAAGGATTCTCCAAATTTGATGTTCCTAACAAGACATTTCATAATTACAGTATTGAAAACGGATTCCCGCTAACAGCCGTCAATGAAAACGCACTCTATATAACCCGTGACGGTGACGTGTTTTTGGGTGGGGTACAGGGAATGATATCTTTTCACGAGAAAAAACTCTATTTTACACCTAAATCATATAATATTCTTCTATCACGCCTGATTGTTAACGGAAAAGAGGTTACTCCGGATGACGAAACAGGGATTCTACAATATGCCCTCTCATATACGCAAGAAATCACCTTAGAAGCCGACCAGAATATCTTCAGCATAGGCTATACCACCTCCAATTATATTTCGGCCAACCGAGATAAAATACTTTACCGCCTTGAAGGATTCTCTAACGAATGGAGCAGCGTGCAACGCGGACAAAATATCATCACATATACAAACCTAAACCCGGGAAACTATACATTCGTAGTCAAAACACACCGGGATGAAATCAAAGAAACCAGATTAAAAATACGGATACTGCCTCCCTGGTATGAAACCTGGTGGGCTTATCTCATCTATATAATATCGGTAGGAAGTTTATTGCTGTATCTTATTCATGCCTACAACTCCAGAATCCGTCTACGCGAATCTCTCAAATACGAAAAAAAGCATATTGAAGATCTGGAAGCACTCAATCAATCCAAATTGCGCTTCTTTACCAATATTTCCCATGAGTTCCGTACTCCGCTCACACTGATCGTAGGCCAGATAGAAACCCTGTTACAAGTGCAAACTTTCACCCCTAACGTATACAATAAAATACTAAGAATTTACAAAAGTAGTTTACAGTTGCGGGAATTGATAAGCGAACTTTTGGATTTCCGGAAACAGGAACAGGGGCATATGAAAATTAAGGTAAGCAAACATAACCTGGTAACATTCCTTTATGAAAACTACCTGCTTTTTCTGGAATATGCCAGTAGCAAAAAGATAAACTTTAACTTTAAGAAGGAAGCAGAGGATATTGAAGTATGGTATGACCAGAAACAAATACAAAAAGTTATCAATAACCTGCTCTCCAATGCTTTGAAACATACCAAGGCAGAAGACACCATCTCGATCAGTGTGAAAAAGCAAAAAGGAAATGCAATTATTGAAATACAGGATACAGGATCGGGTATCGACGCTACCGAAATAGATAAAATATTCGATCGTTTCTATCAAACCGAACAACTCGATTCATTAGCTGTAGGTGCAGGAACCGGAATTGGCCTGGCATTAACAAAAGGCATCATCGAATTGCACCACGGAACAATTTCCGTGGAAAGTGAACTCGGAAAAGGCAGTAATTTCATCATCACGTTAAAGTTGGGCAACGGACATTTCGAACCGGATCAAATTTCTCTGAAAGAAGAAATCGTGCAACAACAAGAGCCTCTGCACCCCGGTGTCTCCGCTATAATGGCCGAAGCTGCCCTCGATAATGACATCATCCCTTCACAGCCCTCAGATGCAAAAATGCTTATTGTTGAAGACGACGCTTCTATCCGTGAGATGTTAGCCGACATATTCCGGACATTCTACCAAGTTATCACCGCTTCGGATGGTGTAGAAGCTATGGAATTGGTAGAGAAAGAGATGCCGAGCATCGTATTGAGTGATGTAGTAATGCCACGTATGTCTGGTACTGAGTTGTGCAAACAAATAAAAAAAGAGTTCAACACATGTCACATCCCTGTTGTTTTGCTTACAGCACGAACTGCGGTAGAGCACACTGTAGAAGGCCTTCGAATCGGTGCAGACGACTACATTACGAAGCCTTTCAACATCAATATACTGGTGTCACGCTGTAACAATTTAGTTAACTCCCGCATCCAGTTACAGGAAAAATTCACCAGACAACCGCAAGCCTTTGCACAAATCCTGGCTACTAATCCAATGGATAAAGAAATGCTGGACCGTGCCATGGAAATTATAGAGAAATATTTGGATGATTCGGAGTTCAATGTCAACACCTTTGCCCGGGAAATGGGTATGGCCCGTACCAACCTGTTTAGCAAGCTAAAAGCTGTAACCGGACAAACGCCAAACGACTTTATTCTGACCATTCGTCTGAAAAAAGGAGCTATCATGTTACGAAGCAATCCGGAACTGAATATTACGGAAATCTCTGACAGAGTAGGTTTCTCTTCCTCTCGATATTTCAGTAAATGTTTCAAAGATGTATACCATGTTAGCCCGATGAGCTATCGAAAAGGAAAAGAAAGCGAAGATGAGGAATAAAGGAAGAGGGGAGATTTGAGAAGGGAGAAGTACTATTGTGCAGCATGATAGCGCAGCCTACTTCTCCCCTCTCAAATCTCCTTTCTCCCTTTATTATGTACTTTTCTTGCCTATAATTCGGACTTCATTAGCCTATATTCTTCCTTATTTGGGGGTATCTTTGCATATATTAAAAGAACAAAGAAATCCTTAGATAAGAAAAGATCATGAAACAAATCTTGTATACTTTATCCTTATTACCCGGTGTTGCTCTAATAAGTAGCTGCGGAAATGCAACCAGCAAAGAAACAAGAAATCACAAACAACAAAAACCTAATATCATCTACATTTTCGCCGACGATCTCGGCATCGGTGATCTTAGTTGTTATGGAGCAACCCAAATCAGTACTCCAAATATCGACCGTTTGGCCGGACAAGGTGTCCAGTTCACCAATGCTTACGCTACATCAGCCACCAGTACCCCTTCACGCTTCGGCCTATTAACCGGAATGTATCCCTGGCGACAGGAAAACACCGGTATCGCCCCGGGAAATTCAGAGCTGATTATCGATACAGCCTGTGTCACTATGGCCGATATGATGAAAGATGCAGGCTATACTACCGGAGTAGTAGGCAAATGGCATCTCGGTTTAGGGCCTAAAGGAGGTACCGACTTCAACAAACAAATTTCTCCCAATGCACAAGATATCGGTTTCGACTACGAATTCGTGATTCCTGCCACGGTAGACCGTGTCCCCTGTGTATTTGTAGAGAACGGACGCGTAGTGGGGCTCGATCCTAACGATCCGATAACGGTAAATTATCAGCATAAAGTAGGGAATTGGCCCACAGGTGAAGAAAATCCGGAACTGGTTACTCTTAAACCCAGCCAAGGACACAATAACACCATTATTAACGGTATCCCACGTATCGGATGGATGACAGGAGGAAAATCCGCCCTCTGGAAAGACGAAGATATTGCCGATATCATCACCAACAAAGCCAAACAATTCATTTCTAAGCATAAAAACGAACCTTTCTTCTTATACATGGGTACCCAGGATGTACATGTCCCCCGAGTACCCCACCCTCGTTTTGCAGGAAAAAGTGGCTTAGGTACTCGTGGCGATGTCATCTTACAGTTAGACTGGACTATTGGAGAAATCATGAATACACTGGACAGTCTGAACCTGGCAGACAATACAATGTTGATTTTTACAAGTGACAACGGTCCGGTTATTGACGACGGATATCAAGACCAAGCCCTCGAAATGTTGAACGGACATACCCCGATGGGTATCTACAGAGGAGGCAAATATAGTGCCTATGAAGCCGGCACGCGTATTCCATTTATTATCCGTTGGCCTGCGGGTATCAAACCAAGCAAACAACAGGCCCTTTTTTCACAAATTGACGTTTATGCCTCTCTTGCCGCCTTACTGAAACAACCTTTACGGAAAGGGGCAGCGCCCGACAGCCAAGAACACCTAAGGGTATTGCTTGGCAAAGAAGCCGGTAATCGCGATTATGTGGTACAACAAAACCTGAACAACACCCTTGCCATCGTAAAAGGACAATGGAAATATATTGAACCCAGTGACGGACCAGCCATTGAATATTGGACAAAAATAGAACTGGGTAACGACAAACAGCCACAACTATACAATTTATCATCTGATCCTGCAGAAAAACAGAACGTAGCCGATGAGTATCCGGAAATTGTGAAGCAATTATCCACCTTATTGGAAGAAGTAAAAAAATAGAATTCCTCTATTACATTCACTCTTAATTCTAAAAAAAATGAATCTGCTATTAAAGAAAAAACTGTTTATACTCTTGGTTGTCCTGAGTTGTACTTCCAATCAATTCATCCTTGCACAACCAACCCATACTACAACAGAAACGCGACTAAACTGGTGGCGTGAAGCCCGATTCGGTTTATTCATTCATTGGGGATTATATTCTGTAGCTGCCGGCCAATGGAACGGCAAAGACATAGATGGTATCGGTGAATGGATACAGAACTTTGCCAAAATACCTAACAGTGAATACAATAAGCTAACCAAAGATTTCACACTTCTGAACTATCATCCGGAAGAATGGGTCGCATTAGCCAAACAAGCTGGTACCAAATATATCGTTTTCACAGCAAAGCATCACGATGGATTCGCTCTTTATCCAAGTGATGCCAGTGAGTTCAATATAAGAATGACACCATATCAAGAAGACCCGTTAAAACAATTGATTACAGCTTGTCGAAAGGCCGGAATTAAAGTCGGAATTTACTATTCACATCGTCAGGACTGGCACGAAGAGGATGCAGCCGTTATGTCTAATGAATACGATGGACACTATGGAAAACCGAAATCAGAAGTCAAACCCAACCTCGACAGGTACATTCGACATAAAGCGCTCCCACAGATACGTGAACTGCTGACACGATATGGCAATATTGACTTAATATGGTACGATACCCCTTTCGATCTGACCCTTGAACAAAGCCAGATATTTGTCAATGTGATACGGGAGTTACAGCCAAACTGTATTATCAATGGGCGTGTAGGATACAACCTGGGAGATTATGGACCATTGGGAGACAATGAAATGCCTTGTAGCAAAGCAACAACCGATCTGGAAATGGTGGCAACCTTAAATCATACTTGGGGATATAAAAAGAACGACAATCATTGGAAAGGGAAAAAAGAGATTCTCTGTTCCTTGATCGAATCTGCAAGCCGCAATATTAATTATATGGTTAATATCGGCCCGATGGCAGACGGTACAATACCTACGCCAAGTGTGGATATTCTAAAATTTGTAGGTAACTGGATGGCAGTAAACTCCGAATCCATTTATGGTACAGAAGGTAATCCATTCAATGATAATTTCCCTTGGGGCTATGTCACCCGTAAAGAAAATAATCTATACCTGCACCTGACACAATGTCCGCAAAACAATTGTATATTGCTAAAAGGCTTACATTCAGACATCCGGCAAGCGATGATACTGGCAACTCAACAACCATTAACCGTTGCTAACCGGCAATCCGTCAAAACAATCACAATCCCTGATGGACTGGACTATGAAAAAATTCCGGTTATCAAACTTGTCTGCGAAACTCCAATAAAAACAGATACCAGAAACTTAATGAATGAAGGAATTATCTCCATTCCGGCAGCATCAGGAACAGTTAAGGCCGGCCAAAAGGGAAAAATAACTTTCGCAGAAGGAGGAACGACCGAAAATTTCAACCCGCAAACCGGCAGCCTATTGTTAGAATGTGAAATAGACATTCCCGGAGAGTATGAAGTAAAGCTATATACCAGTCGCCACTGGAGAAAATCATTTGCAGAAGGAACATTTGTTACCTTAAAAACAGGAGACAATATTCTCAGTAACCGCCTGCTTAAAAAAGACGGCGAACTGGCCAATGTACGCCAGAACTCTTATCCGGAAACTTGGAGTACCATCGGTACTGTTACATTCCCCAAAGAAGGTACGCAGAAAATAGAACTTTCTATCGACAAAATCGGAACATTCACCCGGCTCGGTCATTTTGGAGAAGACCTTCAAGGTGAAAGTGAAAATAATATACGAATCATGAAAATAGAATTAATCTACAAAACACAATAATTATTTTATCACTAAAGCCCTATTCATATGACAAAATATCAATCATTCAAAAATGGCCTTTGCGCCACCATTATGGCCATCAGCCCGATTTTACTATCAGCCCAATTAGTGAAACATGACAGACTGTTGTCCTTCGAATCAACAGAAGTACCTTCATTCGTCGCCGGTATTCATTCTGATTTATCTATCTCCGGTCAACATTATAAAGACGGTACACAATCGCTCCAATGGAAATTCCAGCCGGGAGGAAGCATTATTATCCATAAGGATTTGAAATTTGAAAAGAAAGATCCGACAGGAACGGACAAATATCTGTCAGTCTTTGTGGTATGGATATATAACGAAAAACCGATAGACAAAACGCTTCAATTCGAATTTCAAAAAGACGGAAAGACCTGTAGCTCATTTCCTTTCGGATTGAACTTTCATGGATGGCGTGCTGCCTGGGTTTCTTACGAAAGAGACATGAAAGGCACTCCGGAAGAAGGTATGAACGAAATACGGATCACAGCTCCCGATGTGGCAGGGGAGATTTATATCGACCATCTGCTCACCGCTGCCAAAATGGATCATCGCTACCAGACAGCCGACTTGCAAGTTCCATTCGTGAACAAAGAGACCGGTAATCACTGGTTGTTCGCTCTGAAATATTCCAGACTGACTCCGGATATTCCATTGGAAGCAACCGTCAGCAACACTCAGAAACAAGAAATTGAAATCATAGAAAAACGCTTAAGAGAAATAATCTGTCCTCCGAGCGAAGTTACCTCACAAACAATAGCCAACTTACGCAAAGCTTACGAACATTATGGCATCGTATACAAAGACGGAAAAGTTGCCGGACTCCCTCTCTTTTATGGGCGGGCAGCCGAAGCCTACGAACGTATCCTCCCGAATTGGAAAGGCAACTTAATGGCTGCCAACAATATGGATGTAAGCAGTTTTTTCAATCTGATGAACAGAATAGCCGTAGCCTATAACAATACAACAAATCCTCAAGATAAAGCAGTGCTTAAACAAATGTTCATAGCCATGTACGACCATATCACAGATCAGGGAGTAGCTTATGGCAGTTGTTTGGGCAATATCACTCACTACGGTTATAGTTTCCGTACTTTCTTCACCGCCTATTTCCTGATGAAAGAAGTATTCAAAGAGATAGGTAAACAAGAAGAAGCGGAAAAAGCAATGCTCTGGTACTCGACAGTGAACGACGTATACAATAAACCCCAAACAGCAGGGATTGATATCGACTTCTTCAATACCCTCAGTACCGGACGTATCGCCAGCATCCTGTTTATGGAAGACACACCGGAAAAAGTACAATATCTAAAATCTTTTTCACGTTGGATCGATAACGGCTGTTTACCGGCAGAAGGTTTGAATGATGCCTTTAAAGCAGACGGCTCTGCCTATCATCATTGCAACAATTATCCGGCATATGCCACAGGTGGACTAACAGGAGCTACAAATATGATTTATCTATTGAGTCACACAGGATTCGCCGTTTCTGAATTGGCCCACCAAACGGTCAAAGAAGTACTTCTCACCATGCGTTTCTATTGCAACAAACGGAGTTTTCCTCTCTCCATGTCCGGCCGGCATCCAAATGGAAAAGGAGAATTAATTCCCAGCCATTATGCCATTATGGCTCTCGCCGGTTCTCCTGACCGACACCAAGAAATAGATACCGCCATGGCCGGTGCTTATTTGCGCCTGACAGAGAAGCCCTATAAACGCAGTAAACAGGAAGAACTATTTACGGACTTGCTGTCCGCTAAAGGATTCACCCCGGAACAAACTCCCGAAGGAAATAAGGCAATGGGATATGCCTGTGTATCGGTACAACGCCGCAACAACTGGTCTGCAGTAGCCCGCGGACATTCCCGCTATTTATGGGCTGCCGAACATTACCGGGGTGCAAACCTTTTCGGACGCTACCTGGCTCATGGCAGCTTGCAAATCATGACAGCTCCCCAAGGAGAAGAGGTATCCTCTACCAGTGGAGGATGGCAGGAAGAAGGATTCGACTGGGGACGCATACCGGGCACAACAGCCATCCATCTCCCGGTAGACCAATTGGAAGCCAACATCCTCAATGTAGATGTTTTCTCAGGATATGAAGAAATGCTGTACTCAGACGAAGCATTCGCAGGAGGGATTTCACAAGAACACCGCAACGGAGCATTCGGGATGAAACTTCACGAACATGATAAATACAACGGTTCCCATCGTGCCCGTAAATCATTCCATTTCTTCGATGGAACAATCGTATGTCTTGGTTCGGATATCAAAAATACAAACAGTGAATACCCTACGGAAACAACCATCTTCCAGCTTGCCGTAAAAAGCGATGCCGACCGCAATTTCTGGAAGAACTATAAAGAAAATGAAAAATACTGGATAGACCCTGTCGGAACAGGCTACTACACTCCTGTAACAACCCAATTCGAAAAAAATTTCCCGCAATACTCCCGTATGCAAAACACCGGCGAAAAGACTCAAGGAGATTGGGTTTCGCTAACCATTGACCATGGGAAAGCTCCCCAAAACGCTTCTTATGAATACGCCATCCTTCCCTGCACCAACCAGGCTGAGATGAGTGCATTTGCCAAAAAGCCGTCGTACAAAGTACTGCAAAAAGACCGTAATGCACACATCGTACGCGATTTGAAAAGTAATACGACCTCTTATGTTTTATTCGAAACTCCGGACGCACTGCCAAAAGGACTCATACAGAAAGCAGATACTTCCTGTCTCATCTTATTACGTGAGAATAAAAAAGAAGCAGTGCTCACCGTATGCCAACCGGACCTCGCACTGTATCGGGGCCCTTCAGACGATATATACGATGAAAAGGGAAAACGTATCGAGCGCAGCATTTATTCCCGTCCCTGGATAGGAAACCCGAGCCAACCCATACCAGTACATATCGAACTGAAAGGAAAGTGGGAAATGGACAAAACTCCTTACTGCAAAATCCTCTCTTCGGATAACAAAAAAACCGTATTGGAATTCACTTGTACGGATGCAGCAAGTTTGGAAATAAAGCTTCACAAAAAATAAAATCAAACAAAGTAAAACATGAAAAGCCAAATCTTATTTATCGCATATCTTTTGATAGGAACTGCCCTATATGCCCAAACCTTGCAAGAGGTACAACAAAAAAAAGCAGAATCACAAAACCCGTTGTTTCATAAACTCGGGAAAG